>DUQW01000017.1 GCA_012837585.1 Acholeplasmataceae bacterium | reverse complement strand
TGGTTGGAAAAATGCTAAAATCGCAATCCACCTAACCCCGCAATCATTAATTCAGAAAATGACATTAATGGAATAAATAAAACCATTAAAACGATTAACCATGGTAATCGTTGAAGTGCTCTTTTAATCCATGAGTGTTTAGTTTCACTTTATGGCAGGGCCGCAAGTCTTGCAAAGTCTTCTTCGTCTTCTTTAGCAGCAATATCAATCGCGTAATCAAGTGTTAAAATCCCTATTAATTTGTTTTCTTCGTTAACTACTGGTAATTCGTATAATTCATAGTTTTTCTTCACGTAATTTTTTTACCATGTTTTACTAATCCCTCTATAAATAATATTATCATAAAATATAGGAAATACCAATAAAAAAAACAGAAACAAAAGTTTCTGTTTTAAATATATTTTTCTTAATTAGTCGAAGTATATAATGAAAATGTTTCGTTTAACTTTAAAATGTCAAACTCTTGGGTTAATGCCTCATCACTATACCAAGTATAATTTCCTTGAGGAAATCCTCTAGAAGCAGCAATTTCGGTTTTATTAACAATTGAAGTTAATTCTCCGTCAACATAAAATTTAATATAGTCAGTTAAAATTAATTTGACTAAATAAATTTTTTCGCCCCATAAAGTATCGAAAGTAACTCTAATTATTTTACCAGCATCTTCTTTAACATAGATTACTGGAAAATCATTTCTAATTTCTTCACCAACAGTTAATTCAACAATCTTAATTCTTTTAATCGTTAATATCTCTGGTAAGATTAAAACATTATCTTTTCCTGTTGGAGTAATTAATATATCATTATTTTTTCTATCAATTTCAACTGTGGCAACATCGGTTGCTTTACCTTGTCCAATATTTCCAAAGCTTAAAATTACGACTATAACTAATAAACTTAAAAATATAATTGTTAGTGCGCCTCTTTTCATTTTAAAAACTCCTTTTACATAATCCAATAGTAGTTTACCATATTTTTATTAAAATAAAAAATATTTTTTTATTTACCACCAATAGCTAAATCACCAACATAAACTGATGGACTACCGTAACCACTTAATTCTGAAATCTTTAAATCATTTCCTAAACCTTTAATTGATTTTAAAATCTCAAAAAAGTTTCCAGAAACAACGATCATTTTAACTGGATGATCAATTTTACCGTCAATAATCTTAAAGCCACTCGCTTGTAAGTTAAATGATCCCGAAATTGGTTGAACACCTGCGTGTAAACCTTGTAGTTCAGTAATATATAATCCGTCTTTAATTGGAGCGATTAATTCATCAAATGATAACTCGCCAGGAAGTAAATAAAAATTAGTTGTTGAAACTCTTTCATTAAAACTATTTCCTGTTGGTTCTACATTTAAGATTGCCGCACTCTTTAAGTCATTAATAAATCCCTTAAATACGCCGTTTTCAATAATTTTTTTCGTGCGGCAAGCAACTCCTTGATCATCAAATGCGTATTGGAAAAAAGCATCTTTTGATAACGGGTCATCAACAATAGTAATATTATCTAATGCAATTTTTTCTCCTTCTTTTCCAACTAAAGCACTCATCTTTTTATAGGCGGCAGTACCACTAAAAATTGATGAAAAAGCACTTAATAAATTCGGAAATCTTTCATTAGAAAATACTACTGGGTATGTTCCAGACGGAATTTCTAATCCACCTAGTTTACTAACTCCATCTAAAATTGTTTCTTTAGCTTGATCAACTGCGTCAAATTCACTAAAGTCTTTAACAATTTTGATTTTATAAGAAGTTTTAATATCAGCATCTTTTTTAAATACGGCAAATGCATATCCATATGCATATGATTTAACTCTTGATAAATTTAATCCTTTAGAGTTAACTAAATGAGTTTCTACATATGTTTCTCCGTAATTAGCACTTTCTACTTGGGTAACATATTCATTTTTTTGAATTTCACTTTCTAGTTTAAGTAAATAGTTTACTTTATCTTCAAAAGGAACTTTATCAAAATCAAAAACTGTATCTACCACTTCTGGATAATTCTTAGAACCTTCATAAATAATTGCTGGTTCTTCAACAGTTAAACTTTTCGCATTTTCAATTAGTTTATCTAATAGTGTATCGATATTATCATCTGATAAGTTTTCAGCATTTAATGAAGTATATTTATTGTTATAAATTCCTCTAATTGAAACTTCGTGTAATTCACTTTTAGTGTATTCTTCTACTTTTCCTTGATAAATTGAAAGTGATAAATCTTTTGATATAACTGCATAAATTTCTAAATCAGTTAACCCTTTAGCTAGTCCTTTTTTAATCCACTTTTGATACATTATTGACCACCTCCGCCAACTGTCATGTCTCTAACTCTAATTGCTGGTTGACCAACATCAACTGGAATTGATCCACTTGATGAACCACACATACCTTGTGATAACTCTAAGTTATCAGCAACCATATCAATATGTTTTAAGATTTCTCCGCCATTTCCAATTAACATTGCGCCTTTAACTGGTTCAGCAATTTTACCATCACGAATATAATAACCTTCCATGACTGCAAAGTTAAATTCTCCGGTAGCAGGGTTCACTGAACCGCCGCCTAATCTTTTGGCGAATAATCCGTATTCAGTATTTTTAATTAAATCTTCAAACTTAGATTCACCACAAGCGATGTATGTTGAGTTCATACGAGATGTTGGTGAATATTTATATGATTGTCTTCTAGATGAACCATTTGGCTCCATATTCATTCTCTTACCATTACGATAATCGATTAAATATCCTTTTAAGATTCCTTTTTCAATTAGTAAGTTCTTTTGTGGTGCATTTCCTTCATCATCAGTATTCATACCACCCCAAGCGCCTTCAATAGTACCATCATCGTATGCTGATACTACTTCTGATGCGACAACTTCACCAAGTTTACCTGCAAATGGTGATAAACCTTTTGATACTGAATTAGCTTCTAGTGGGTGTCCGCATGCTTCGTGGAAAATAACTCCACCAAAACCATTATTTAAAACTACTGTCATAATTTGAGGTTTAATTTTTTCGGCACCTAAAATTCTAATTGCAGTTTCTGAAACATCATCGGCGATAGCTTCTAAGTTAAGTGAATCAATAAATTCAAAACCCGCTCTTGCCCCTGGTCCTTCATAAGCATCTTGCATTCCTGTTTCATCTTTAGCTACGGCTGAAAATGAAATGCGAATATAAGGACGGAAATCCGTTTGATAAACGCCGCGGTTATTAGCAATTACTACTACTTGTTCACTTTCCGAAATATTTACGACACCTTGAACGATTTTTGCATCAAAATCTTTTATGCGTTTCGAAATTCTTTGAATAATCTCTTTTCTTTCTTCATTAGAAACATCGCCCATACGTCTTTTAACATTTACTTCATATGGTCTTTCGTTTCCTAAAGGTAGTACTACTCCTGGTTTACCATTAAATGATTTTGATAAATCAGTTGCTAGTTTTAAAAGTGACTCAAATGATACATCATTAGTGTATCCATAAACTTCATCAATTCCCGAAATTAATCTAATTCCGGCACCGAATGTTTCATTAGTAGAAACCGAATCAATTTCTCCTGACATTCCTCGCATTGAGTTAGAAATGGTATTTTCTAAAAATAATTCGGCAAAATCAGCGCCAGTTTGAACTCCGGCTTCTAATATTTTATTGATTTTATCTTTTCTTATCATGTTTTTCCTCGCTTTCAAATTGTAGTTCGTACAATTTATGATAATGTCCTTTATGTCTTAATAATTCAAAATGGTTACCCATTTCTATAATCTCACCATCGCTCATCACTATAATTCTATCACTATGTTGAATTGTTGATAGTCTATGTGCAACAACAATTGACGTTGAGATATTCATCATTTTTACCATTGACTCTTGAATTAATACTTCCGTTTCAGAGTCAATATTGGCGGTAGCCTCATCTAATATCATTAGTGTTGGCTTATAAAGTAGCGCTCTAGCAAATGATATTAGTTGTCGTTGACCAGCTGAGAAGTTATTACCTCTTTCTAATACCATATGCTCATAACCATCTGGTAATCTTTCAATGAAATGGTTAGCGCCAACATATTCAGCAGCTTTTTTAACTTCTTCAAGTGGTATTTCATCGTCAAATAAAGTAATGTTTTCTCTAATGGTTGCGTTAAATAAAAATACATCTTGTAGCATTTGACCTACATGTTTTCTTAGTGACGCTATTTTGATATCTTTAATATCAATTCCGTCAATTAAAATTTGACCCGCTTGAATGTCATAGTTTCTAACAATTAAGCTTAGTATTGTCGTTTTGCCGCTTCCGGTAGCCCCAACAAAAGCAATCGTTTCATTTGGTTTTACTTCAAATGAAACATCTTTTAAGACCCATTCATCTGGAATGTATTGGAACCATACATTTTTAAATTCAATATGTCCCGAAAATGTTTCAAGTTCAATCGCATCTTCTTTATCAACAATTTCTGGTTCGGTTTCAAGTACGTCAAAGATTTTTTCAGCACTTGCAAATGCTCCTTGTAAGATGTTATATTGATCGGCTAGTTCTTCAATTGGTCTAAAGAACTTACCTAAGTATCTTGAATATGATACTAAATCACCAACTGTTAAACTTCCACTAATTATTTCTCTTGCAGCAAAGTAGAATAAAACGATTGTTCCTAAAGTAGAGAAAACAAATATCATTGGTCTAAAGACTCCAAAGATAAATACTTCTTTTAAATAGCTTTTTCTTAATTCTTTACTTAAATGATTAAACTCAGCTTTTTTCTTTTCTTCTTGATTAAAGATTTGAGTAACTTTCATACCTGATAAGTTTTCAGATAAGAACGCATTTAGAATCCCAACGTTTGTCTTAGTTCTTCTATAAGCTTTTCTTGATAAGTTTTTAAAAGCAAACATTGAAAGTGCAACAAACGGAACAATTCCCATTATATAAAGTGTTAAGCGCCAGTTATAAATAAATAGAATAATCAAACTAATAATTAAGAATAATGAACTTCTTAAAAAATTAATTAAAATATCTGAAAACATCTCAGATAGTGCCGCTGTATCGTTAGTAATTCTCGTTACTAACTTACCAACTGGTACATTATTATGTTGATTAGCAGACATACTTTGAACGTGTTCAAAAGCATCTTGCCTAATATCTAGGACAATAGTTTGTCCTAACTTTTCCATTAATATCGTTTGAATATAGTTAAATGTTAATGCAACTACTAAAACGATAACCAAAATTGCAATCCCGAATATGACATAATTCATCTTGTCGCTTTGAGATATGCTTTCTTTAATCATCATGTCGATTGCTTTTCCTAATAAGAAATCAGGAAGCAAATCTATCGCTAATGTTAGAAACATTAATAAAATCCCAATTACAAACTTGCCCCAGTTAGGTCGCAAGTATTTCATCAAGTTTATAAATAAGTGTTTATCACTTCTAACTCGAGTGAACTCTTGATCATCAAAATCACGCATCAAGATCACCGCCTTTTTCATCTTCTAACCTTTCTAAGGTTTGAAGTCTAACCATTTCTTGGTATAAAGGAGACACTTTAAGTAAATGTTCATGAGAACCAATTCCCACTAACTTACCATCATCAAGTAATAATATCTTATCCATATGTCTTACCGTTGAAATACGGTGAGCAATAAAGATGGTAGTTTTATTTTTTCTTACTTGAGATAAGTTTTTAATAATAGCTTCCTCAGTTTTAGTATCAACTGCCGAAACTGAGTCATCTAAAATTAATACTTTGGGATCTTTAGTTAGAGCTCTAGCGATTGAAATTCTTTGTTTTTGTCCGCCCGAGACAGTAACTCCTCTTTCTCCTAAGATAGTGTCAAAACCTTCTTTAAATTCATTAATATTAGTATAAACGTCAGATAACTTAGCTGCATCGATTACTTTTTCTAAATCAATTTCAGCTTGAGAAAATCCAATATTAGCTTTAATCGTATCAGAGAATAAAAAGTTATCTTGCGGAACATATCCAACCGTATCCCTTAATTGTTTTAAAGGAATTGTCATAATATCGCTTGAATCGATATAAAGCGAATCAAGTGGAACATTATAAACTCTTAATAGTAAATCAACTAAAGTTGACTTACCAGATCCGGTTCTACCTAAGATACCAACCATTTCGCCTTCTTTAATTTCGAAAGAGATGTCTTTTAATATTAAAGTTTCAGGGTCATCAGGATAACTAAATGATAAATTTTTAGCAGTAATTGATCCGTTTAATTCTGGTGTTTCAACTGCTAAATTATCATTAACTTCAATTTCAGCATCTAGGAATTTTCCAATTCTTTGGGCACTAGCTCCCGCTTGACTTGAAATGGTAATTACTCTTACTAATGCCATTACTGGCCAAGTTAGAGTTCCAAAATATGCTAAGAATACAATTAAGTTTTCTGGTGTAAAGGTATGATAAATAACTAAGTAACTACCATAGCCAATTAAGGTAAAGATAACTACGTTAATGGCAATAGTAATTGCCATTTGGAAATATAGTCTTTGTTTAACAAAGGCGATATTTTTATCAAAGAAATCTTTTGTTCTATATTCAAATCTAATAGCGCTAGAAATTTCTTTTACATAAGCTTTAATTACAGAAATACCTGATAGATTTTCCTGAACGAAATCACTCATATCTTCAAATGATTCTTGTCTTTCTTTAAAACGTTGTCGCATTGACTTACGAAGGAAAAACATTAATATTGCCAATCCTACCATTGGAATAAATGCATAAACCGTAAGCATAACATCCATCTTAAACATCTTATAAAGAGTAAACCCGCCCAAGAAAATCCCATCAACAATCATCATTAATCCAGGACCGAATGCCATTCTTACAGCGCCTAAATCGTTAATGAAATATGTCATTAAGCCTCCAACCTTTTCTTTACTATAAAAAGAATTAGATAGTTTAGTTGCGTGTTCAAACATTTCATTTCTAACATCTTCTTCAATTTTTCTTGATGTACCAAAAATAAAAAGGCGCCATAAAAAACGCCCAAATGCGACAATCGCTAAAAGAATTAACATTTTACCTAAAAGAGGTAAGATTTGACTTAATAGGGAATCTTCGGTAATTACTGTACCTGCACCCATACTTTCACTAGCTAGTCGGTACGTGCCGATAATATCACCGGTTACTTCTGGAATTAATAACTGATAGTAGTCAACAACTATTAATACCGCTAGTCCTATGATTAAAGGAATAAAATATTTAAGGTAGTATTTTCTAAAATGTTTAGTAAAAACCATTTTACACTTCCCCTTTACGTTATTATTTTAATTTTATCACATTATAAATATATTTATTTATAAAATACTCATTAAGACAATCCACTTTAATTATAAATTATAATTAAATAACATCTTTTCTTATGCCTTAATTGATTAAAAATATTGACAAGTGATATACTTAAAAATGGAGGGATAATTATGAATGTTTTAGATAAATTTTTACGTTATGTCAAAATTGATACCGAATCAGATCCTTATAGCGAAACTTCTCCTTCAACGGAAAAACAAAAGGATTTATCAATGTTATTAGTTAAAGAACTAAGTGAAATGGGACTTAACGCATTTATGTGTAAGGATGGTTATGTTTACTCAAAAATAGAAAAAAATACCGATAAAGCTAAATATAGTATCGGGTTTATCGCTCACGTTGATACTTCTTCTGATGCTCCTGGAACTAATGTAAATCCAAGAATCATTAAACAATATGACGGGAAAACTATCATCTTAAATGATGTTTATCAAATGAGTCCAAAAGAATTTCCTAATTTATTAGAAGTTATTGGTGATGATTTAGTCGTTACTGACGGTAATACTTTATTAGGCGCAGATGATAAAGCAGGTGTTGCTGAAATTATGCAAGCCGTACAAGATATTTTAAATGATAAAGATTTATTACATGGTGACATTTATATCGCTTTCACACCAGATGAAGAAATCGGTCGCGGCACTGATCATTTTAATTTAGAAGTCTTTACTCCTGATTTTGCATATACATTTGATGGCGGCCGTGTTGGATCTATTGAAAGTGAAAACTTTAACGCAGCTGCTGCTTTAGTTACTATTACTGGTAAAAGTATTCACCCTGGTACTGCAAAAGATAAAATGGTAAACGCCCAAAAAGTAGCAATAGAATTTAACTCACTTTTACCAAATGAAGCACCTGAGAACACCTCTGGTTATGAAGGTTTTTATCATTTAACTAGTTCTAATGGTTCAGTTGAAAGTGCCACATTAGAATATATTATTAGAGATTTTGATTGGGATAATTTCCAAAAAAGAAAAGAAATCTTTGAAACCATTAAAAATAAGTTAAACAAAAAATATAATTATTTAGTAGTTGAAGTTAAATTAAGAGATCAGTACTATAATATGGCTTTAAAATTAAAAGGAAAAGAATATATTTTGGATATTGCGAAAAACGCGATAACCAAAGCCGGTGTAACACCAATCTTTCAACCAATTAGAGGTGGTACAGACGGCGCTATGCTAACATATAAAGGTCTTACAACTCCTAACTTAGGTATGGGCGGATATAATTATCATGGTAGATATGAATATGTGTCAATTAACCAAATGGAAAAAGCGGTTGAAATCATTAAAAATATTGTAAGAGTTAAATAATTTATACGTAAAAAAACAGATTCGTGCGAATCTGTTTTTTTGTTTATTTATATTTCATATTAATTAATTTTAAATCTTTTTCTTCTAAAGCAAGTTTACTTAATTTAACTGAATCGGTAATCGCTTTTACGATATCATCGCCAGTAACACCTAAACTAAGTGAAGTTTTCTTATCAATATATTGAAGCCTTGATTGCAATTTGGAAAACTTAACTAAATTAAGGCCACTTTCAATATTATTTTTTTTATTAATTCTAGTAAGCCTTCTTGCATATAGTCGGTATAAAAAGTTAGGGATCGTTACTATTTTGTGGTTATCTCTTCCTAATGCTTGATGAAAAATTTCAAGCATCTCTTTCCACGTCATATTATAATATCCAATTGGATATACGTTTGCACCTTTATTACTTAATAATGCACCGTAAATCGCTTCTCCAGCTTGTCTTGCGGTAACCATAGTAGTTCCGCCTTTAGTCCAATAAGTTCTTTTTTTCATCTTTAATATTTCATTAACTAAGATTGTCCAAACAGGCCTTCTTCCTTCTTGAATACCAAAGACATAAGGTATTTCAATAATTGAAATATTAAAGCCTTCGTCTGCATAACTAAACGCTACATTTTCTTGATCAACTCTTGAACGAATATACGGATGATATTTAGATAAATTTAACTCTGGCCAAATACGATTAAAGTGTGAAAAATATGATCCTAATATTACAACACTTTTTACTCCAGCTTTTTTAGCTAGTGGCAAAAGTGTATGTAGTGGTTTGATATTATACTCATAATATAAATCATATATAGGTGGTTTCCCTTCAACTCTTTCGTCAATTCCCGCAGCAAATATTAAACCTTTGCAACCCTTCATATAATCTAATAGTTTTTCTTCTGATAGTGTTAAATAGTTTTTTAAGATTAACTCCATATTATTAGGAATCTTGATATAAGTTGGTATTGGTGGTAAGGCAAAAGAAATAATCTCGTGATTATTTTTTGATAAAATTTTAGCTGTTTCATAACCTAAAAGTCCAGTACCACCAATTAACATTACTTTCATAAGTAAGTCTCCTTAAATTTTCTACCTTCAGGTGTAACACGTAAGATGTTGTTTTCTACTTTAATATAGTTTTTATTTATTGCATATTCATAAATTTGTTTAAACTCTTTTGTATCCCAGTTTAACATTGGAACAATCGTATCAAGTGCAATCTCTTCTTCTTCGTCATCAGCATCAGAGTGATTTCTAATATGGACTAACATCGCAACTACTTTATAAACGTATTTAAGTTTTCTTCGTTTAAAGATATTAATCATAATTCCACTTTTTGGATTTAAAATTACAACAATTAAAAAGACTATCATAGTGGTAACTGCGATTCCTCCTGATATCGGTAAAACGAAGAAATCACCAATTAAGTATCCAACTAAAACATTAAATACGGCAATAATTACTGTAACAAATAAAGTCTTTTTAAGATCTTTCGTTATCATTAATGCAGTAGCTCCTGGTCCAATCATAAGTGATACAACCATAATAGCTCCAACTAAATTAAAGGCAATAACTGCCGTTACTGAAACTAAAGTTGTTAATAAATAATGAATAATGATTGGAGAGAAACCTAAAACTTGAGCTAAAGCCACATCAAATGATACTATCTTTAATTCTTTGTAAAAGATAGAAATAAATAAAAGATTAATTAATAATACCACAAGTGGTAATATTAAATTACTTGGAATAGTCAACATTCCAATTGTTACCTGTTCTATACTAGCAAGTTCAATATGACCAATAAAGATACTATCAACATTAATGTTGGTATTTCTTAAATTGGTTGCTGGTGAACTTACAAGTAATATCGCAATTGAAAATAATAACGGGAATACTACTCCGGTTGCGGCATCTTCACTTATTTTCTTTGACTTAATTAAAAGTTCAATTAACCATGAAGTAAATACCCCTGTCGCAGTAGCTGCTAATACAACTAATGGTGAGTTAATATCTTTTACTAATAAATAACCAACTACAATCCCAAATAAAACGGTATGCGAAATCGCATCAATTAACATTGACATTTTTCTTAAAACTAAGAAAAGACCAATAATTGATGAAGCGATTGCGGTCGCTAAGGCGATTAAAATGATTGCTAAACCACTAGTCATCTTCATCACCTATAATTAAATTAACCTTTTCGCATCCAAGTTTGCTCATTTGATATTTATTATCATCGAAAATTAAATAATTCTTTTCTAATAGTTGTTGTAGTTCTTCTTTTGTTAATTCTTCATCGTGATAAAAACGAACTAATTCGGCATACTTTTTAAGGTAATAACGATACCTAATTTGTTTAATCGTTTTTATTACAACACCATTTTTAGAAAATAATAACGATAGTAACGTAACACTTGTTAATACAACAATAATCATTGGTCCAGGTGGCAAATTATAATGATCAGCTAATAAAACACCAGCTAGTCCCGATAGCGAACCAATCAAGCCCGCTAACAAATAATTAATACATAAACGATGACTCCACTGTCTTGCGGCAACTGCCGGTGCAATTAGCATCGCGCTAATTAAAACTACACCAACCATTTGAATACCTGCTACTACAACTAAGACAATTAATACTGAGAAAATTATATCAACTAATCTTGAATTAAAACCAATAGAATTAAAATATTCCGGATTAAAGATTTGTATCTTTAATTCCTTCCATAATAGCGTAATAACGATATTTACTACAACCGCAACAACTATTGTTAAAAACATATCTTTAAGTAAAATTGTAGCAGCCTGACCGAAGATAAATGATTCAAGTCCACTAGCTCCAGCATTATTAGAACTTTGGACAACTGATAACATCATTCGTCCTAATCCAAAAAAGCCAGCAAGCAAAATTGCTAGAGTCGCATCATTTTTAATTTTTGAATGTTTTTTAATAAAGTTAAATAGTAATATTGAAATAAAACCAGTAAAAATAGCACCAATGAGTAAAATTTCTAATTCTTTAGAATTAAATAAAATAAATGTCAAAACAACACCCGGTAGTGCAGAGTGCGCTATGGTGTCTCCGACTAGTGCTTGTTTTTTTAACACGATAAATACTCCAAAAGAACCAGCTAAAAATCCTAAAACAATACTAGTTACTAAAACTCTAGATAAAGCTGGTGTTAATTGGAATAAAATATTAAACATTTTCTTGCTTCCTCTTTATTGATCTTTCTTGGTAAGTTTGATTAATGTTTTCTTCAGTAAAAACATCTTCAATTTTACCTTGAGCAATAACTTCTAAATTAATTAAGGCTACATGATCAAAATATTTAGGAACAGTTTTTAAATCATGATGAACAATAATTAATGTTTTTCCTTCTGATTTTAACAATTTAAAAATATTAACTATTGCTTCTTCGGTAACAACGTCTACCCCTTGGAAAGGTTCATCCATAATATAAATATCAGCTTTTTGAGCAAGGGCTCTTGCTAAAAAGACACGTTGTTGTTGCCCACCTGATAACTCAGATATTTGTCGTGATTTATATTTGCTCATTCCAACTCTTTCTAAACAATTAAGAGCTATTTCTTTATCTTCTTTTGTTGGACGTTTAAACCAACCTACGTCACCATATCTTCCCATTAGCACAACATCAAAAACAGTTGTCGGGAAATCCCAATCGACTGAGCCTCGCTGAGGGACATAGGCGATTTGTTTTTTCGAGTCTTCGTAAGACTTACCAAAAAAAGTAACATATCCCGTTACAACATTAACAAGCCCTAACATTCCTTTAATTAGTGTCGATTTACCGGCGCCATTAGGGCCTACAATAGCCATTAAAGCACCCTTTGGGATTTGTAAGTCAACATCCCACAGGACTGGTTTAATATCATATGAAATGGTTAAGTCTTCAACAATAATATAATCTTTATTATCCATAGTTATCACTTCTTATTTTTTATTTAAAATAGCATCTACAATTGTATCCATGTTATCTTTTAACATATCAATATAGGTGCTTCCTTTACCATCAGGATTACCTAATGAATCAGAAAATAATTCTCCGCCAATTCGAATCGTATGACCTTTAATTCTAGCTGATTCGATAATAGCATCGATTGTTTTTTGAGGAACTGAAGATTCAATAAAAATAACTTCTACGTTATCTTCAATTGCAAGATTAACTAAATTTTCAATATCTTTAGTGCTTGCTTCATCTTCAGTTGAAATACCTAAAACTGCATTTACTTTAAAACCATGTCTTTGACCAAAATAACCAAAGGCGTCATGTGCAGTAAATAAAATTCTTTTTTCAATTGGTACTTCATTAACACGTGTATCTAAATATGTATTTAATGCATTTAATCTTGTTAAATAACTTTGATATCTTAATTCAAAATAGTTTTTATGTTCTGGAAATAATCTTGAAAGTTCGTCAGTTACATATCTAGTAACGATAATCCAGTAATTAACATCAAACCAAAAATGAGGATCATACATTAAATTTCCGTGATCATGTCCCTCATGTTCTTCTCCTGTCCAACTAATTAACATAACTCCGTCTTCATTATTGTTTTGATGTTTTTGAACTAATATTTCTGCGGCTTCAATTACTATTGATTCGCGATCAGCAACTTTTCTTAATGCTTCACTTGTTTGTGCTTCTAAATGTATTCCGGAAAATATAATAACATCAGCTGATAATAAATAATCTATATCTAGTTTAGTTGGAATATATGAGTGCGGATCAACTCCTGGTTTCATTAATTGGTGAACTACCACTTTATTGCCACCAATATTTTTTAGCATATCGGCTAACAATGAAATTGTTGTTACAACCTTAATTTCTTCTGAATTAACAAAATTTTTATAGTCTTTCTTAGGATTTGAACATCCTGCTAATAATCCAATTGATAAAATTGTAACAAATATTAATAATAATCTTTTCTTCATTTTAAAGTCCTCCTTGTTGCATTTATAACATAACATGGAACGTTATTTTCTTCAAGTAATTTATACTTTTTATAAACAATGGTGTAAATATGTCAAATTACCTTGAAGCTTTTAATTCGTAAATTAAATCTCTAATTTCTGCGGCTAATTCGAATTCTAAATTCTTTGCAGCTTCCCTCATTCTCGTTTCTAAAATAGATACTTCTTTATCAATTTCTTTGCGAGACATCTTGTCGTATTCTTTAGTTTCTTGTAAGACTTGGTTTAATCCAATCTTATCTCTAATTTCTTTATATACTGTTTCTGGTACTAAATTATGTTTCAAGTTAAAGTCTTGTTGGATCTTACGGCGGCGATTAGTTTCATTAATCGTTTCTTCCATTGAGGCTGATATTTCATCAGCATACATAATAACTTTACCATTAACGTTTCTTGCGGCTCTACCTGTAGTTTGAATTAACGATCTAGTAGATCTTAAAAAACCTTGTTTATCAGCATCTAAGATTGCAACAAGAGAAACTTCTGGTAAGTCTAATCCTTCTCTTAATAAGTTAATCCCTACTAAAACATCATATTTACCTAATCTTAAATCTCTTAAAATGATAATTCTTTCTAGTGGTTTAATCTTACTATGTAAATAAGCTACTTTTAAACCTCGTTCTTTAAAATAAGTAGTTAAATCTTCACTCATTTTAATTGTTAAAGTAGTAACAAGTACTCTTTCATCTTTTAAGATTCGTTTTTTAATTTCATTATATAAATCATCAATCTGACCTAGTGTCGGTCTTACTTCAATTAATGGGTCTACTAAGTATGTTGGACGAATAATTTGTTCAACAACCGGAATCCCCTTATTTAGTTCATAATCGCCTGGTGTAGCCGATAAGTATAATACTTTATCAACTTTCTTTTCAAACTCTTTAAATCTTAATGGCCTATTATCAAGTGCACTTGGAAGTCGAAATCCATGTTCAACAAGTGTCATTTTTCTTGATCTATCT
This sequence comes from Acholeplasmataceae bacterium, assembly GCA_012837585.1. GTDB lineage: Bacteria > Bacillota_I > Bacilli_A > Acholeplasmatales > Acholeplasmataceae > DUQW01. Next base: position 44,441 of record DUQW01000017.1, on the reverse strand, counting down.
CCATTAAACATCCCTCTAATTTGAGGAATCGCAACATGCGATTCATCAATAATCATTAAAAAATCATCGCCAAAAAAATCAATTAAAGTATTAGGGGTTTCGCCTTCTTCCTTTAATGCTAAATGGCGAGAATAGTTTTCAACACCACTACAAAAACCTAACTCTTCAAGTAGTTCTAAGTCATATTGGGTACGCATTTTAATTCTTTGAGCTTCAAGAAGCATATTATTATCATTAAAATACTTAATTCTTTCATCTAATTCCGCTCTAATTCTTTCAAGAGCGATTTTTAATTTTTCTGGACTCGTTACGAAGTGAGTTGCTGGTGGGATTGTTACAAAAGCAACTTCTTCTAAAGTTGCTCCAGTAACAATATCAAATTCTCTAATTTCATCAATTTCATCACCAAAAAATGAAACTCTAATTCCACTTGAGCGTTCATTTATTGGAACAATATCAACCACGTCGCCTCTTACTCTAAATGTACCTCTTTTAAAATCAATATCACTTCTTTCGTAAGAAAGATCAACTAATTTATTTAATAAATGAGAACGGCCTAGTTCTTCGCCTTTTCTTAAAAATATTACTGAATTTTTATATTCATCTATATCCCCAATCCCATAAATACATGAAACTGAGGCAACAACGATAACGTCATCGTTTGAAATAAGTGATGAAGTTGCTGAGTGTCTTAATTCATCAATTTCATCATTAATTGCTGCATCTTTTTCAATATAAGTATCACTTCCAACAACGTATGCTTCTGGTTGGTAGTAATCATAGTAAGAAATAAAATATTCAACTCTGTTTTTCGGGAAAAATGATTTTAGCTCGCCAAATAATTGGCCAGCTAAAGTTTTATTAGGGGCCATAATTAAAGTTTTTTTACCTAAACTTTGAATAATATTGGCAATAGTAAAAGTCTTACCAGTGCCGGTGGCTCCTAGTAAGATTTGTTCTTTTACTCCGTTATCGAAGTTTTCCTTTATTTTTTCAATCGCACTGATTTGATCCCCTTTTGGTTCATAAGGTGCAACTAGTGTAAATATTTTGTTAGACATATTATGATACTTTATCGATTAATTCATATAAAGGGCTTCGGTCATCCACTTCATTTAGGATATCCGAAATTTTAGCGTTAACTAAATTTTCTTGTCGGACTCCAACGCCGACTCCGTAAATGCCTGCCATTGCTAATTCAATAGCGTAAACACCTAGTTGAGTAGCTAAAACTCGATCTTGTGCCACTGGTGCGCCACCTCTTTGAATATAACCTAAAACTGTAGCACGAGTGGCAAATCCTGATTTTTCAGTAATTTCTTCGGCTAATTCATGAACATTAAAGATATTTTCGGTTGCGACAATAATTGCTTGTCTTCTTCCTTCTTTTTTCCACTCGGCTAGTGTTTGGATCATTTTATCTTTATCAACTGAGTGCTCTTTAGTAATAATAAATTCAGCACCACCACATATACCAGCGTAAATTGCTAAATCTCCACCTTCACGTCCCATTGTTTCGATAATTGAACATCTTTGATGCGAACTTGAAGTATCTCTTAATTTGTCAATAGCTTCAACAATTGTATTAAGTGCTGTGTGAAATCCAATGGTATAATCTGTTCCACCTAAATCATTATCGATAGTAGCCGGAATTGCAATAACGTTAACACCCATTTCAATTAAAGCTTGGGCTCCTCTAAATGTACCGTCACCACCAATTACAATTAATGCGTCAATATTTCTTTTTTGTAAGTTTCTAATCGCTAACTCTCTTACATCAACTTTAGTAAAGTCTTTTGATCTAGCTGTACCTAAAAAAGTACCGCCTTTAGTAAGCATTCCCGAAACATCTTCACGTAATAATAAAACCATGTCGTTTTCAATTAATCCTTGATAACCATTTTTAATTCCGTAAATATGATGACCATAGTGTAGTGCAGTTCTTACTACCGCCCTTAACGCCGCATTCATTCCAGGAGCGTCGCCCCCTGATGTTAAAACGCCAAACTTCATTAGAATTCACCTCTTTTTATGATTTCTTATACTATAAATAGTATACCATATTAAAATAGTGTGATAAAATATAACAGAAAGGGTTGATAATTATGAATAAATTAAAAGGTGTTGTATTATTAGGTCAATCTGGAGGACCAACAAGCGTTATTAACGCTAGTGCTGCTGGTGTTTTCTTAGAAGCATTAAAGCATCCAGATCGTATTACTGGTGTATACGGAGCTGTACACGGTATTAAAGGAATTTTAAATGAAGAATTTTATGATATTACTAAAGAAGATCCAAAAGAATTAGAACTTCTTAAAAATACTCCATCATCATCAATTGGTAGCGTTAGATATAAATTAGCTGATCCAAAAGTAGATGATACTGATTATAAAAGATTAGTTGAAGTTTTTAAAAAGTATAACATTCGTTATTTCTTCTATAATGGCGGAAATGACTCAATGGATACTGCACATAAAATTAGTGAGTTCATGAAAGACTCAGGATGGGATTGTACAGTAATCGGTATTCCTAAAACAGTTGATAACGATTTAGCGGGAACTGATCACTCTCCAGGATTTGCAAGTGCTGCAAAATATGTAGCAACTACATTAATGGAGTTATATCATGACGCAACTGTTTATGATACACAACAAGTTACAATCGTTGAAATTATGGGACGTAACGCTGGTTGGTTAACTGCAGCTGCTCAATTAGCAATTGAAAAAGGTCAAGGACCAGATTTAGTTTACTTACCAGAAAAAGTATTTGATTATGATAGATTCTTTTCAGATGTTGAAAGAATTTTAAAAGAAAAAGGTAAGGTTATTGTTGCTATTAGTGAAGGTGTACAAGACGCAGATGGAAAATACATTCCAGAACACTTCAGTACATTATCAAAAGACTCATTTGGGCATGCACAATTAGGTGGTACTGCAACAATTTTAGCTGATCAAGTTAAAGAAAAATTAAACGTTAAAGTTAGAGCAATCGAATTTTCATTAATGCAAAGATGTGCCGCTCACTTAGCAAGTAAAGTTGACGTTAGAGAAGCTTTCCACGCCGGTGTTAAAGGTGTTAGAGAAGCATTAAAAGGAACATCTGATGTAATGATCGGATTTAAACGAATTTCATCTAATCCTTATAAGATGAAATATGTTAACGTTCCACTTTCAGTTACTGCAAACACTGAAACTAAAGTCCCATTAAAATGGATTAAAGATGATAACACTGGATTAACTAAAGAATTCGTTGAATACTGCTTACCATTAATCCAAGGTGAAGATAAAGCTCCACTTGTTGATGGACTTCCAGGATTTGCTAAACTTAAAAAAGTAAGAGTCCCTAAAAAATAATACACCAAAAATAAATAATAAAGAGGCTTGAATTAAATCAAGCCTCTTTTTATTTTCAATTATATATCAAACGCCTTAATTTCTTCTGCTACAAAAGTATCGCGGTTTTGGTATTTATTTTTTTTAATCTTAAATGCAAACACATTTGAATCTTTAATTTCTAAAAATGATTGATATAGTTTAGTAAATACCGTTACATCTATTTTTATAGTTTCATCTTGAATTTCAACAAAAGCCATCTTTTGATTAGTTTTGGTCGTAATTTCTTTAATATTAGTAACTTTAGCAATTACAACAAATTCTTGTTGTTTAACTGATTCAAATAATGATTCTAAATTATGTTTCTTTCTCAAATTAATTAAATCACTATACTCATTATAGAAAATATTAAATCCATAAGCGTGTCTTTCAAGACTCATTAACTCATCGATTGTGTATTCTTTTTCGAATTTTTGAGTAATGACACTAGATAGATATGCTGCATAAATTAAATTGTCGCGACTTTGATTCGCTTTTAGAGTTTTCTTATTTAAACCAAAATCATCTAAACTACTAGCGTAAATTAAGTTTTCAATATTTTTATCTCCAAAAACCCCTTGAGTCCTTAATAGAAAATCATTATAATCTTTAAATTCTTCCTCGCCTCGTGCTTCTAGAAATTTTCTAACTGTCTCCCTACCAATAGATTTAACTAATGTTAATGGTAACATTACCGCATTACCAAAAATTTGGTATTGATTAGTAGCAATATTAATTTTTGGTGGTAATAATTCATAACCGTTAGCTAGTAATTCATCTAAGTATTTTTTCGTTAAATTTTCATTTCCAATGTTATTAGAAAGTAATACGGCGGCAAATTCTTGAAAGTGATTAGCCTTTAAGTAAGCCATTTGATAGGTAACAGTAGCATAAGAAACACTATGAGCACGGTTAAATCCGTAATCAGCAAACTTAACGATATAATCATATATTTCTTTACTTAATTCTTCGCTACGTCCTAATTTAGTGGCTGACTCGATAAAGTGAACTTCATCTTCTTTTAAAGTTTTAAAATCCTTTTTAGAAATACTTCTTCTTAATAAATCAGCTTCAGCATATGAGTATCCAGCAAACTTATTAGCGATTTGCATAATTTGTTCCTGATAGACAATTACACCATATGTTGGATCTAATATTTCATCTAAAATTGGATTTACTTTATCATATGGTTTTCCTTTTAATCTCTCAGCATAAGTTGGAATATTTGCCATTGGGCCAGGTCGATATAAAGCGAGCGTTGCAACAATATCTTCAAACTTAGTTGGAGAGATTAATCTTAAGGTTTGTTGCATCCCTGGTTGTTCAAGTTGAAATACTCCGTTAGTATCTCCCTTTTGTAAGAGTTCATATGTTTTTGGACAATCTAGTCCTATTTCTTCTAATTTAAAATTAGGGTTCTTTTTTTGGATTAACTTAACTGTATCATCTATGATAGTTAAGTTTTTAATGCCTAAAAAGTCAATTTTTAAAAAGCCTAGCTCTTCTAAATGATTCATATTCCACTGAGTTTGCGGAAATGATTGCGGACCATTTTGTAGCGGAATAATTTCCGATAAATTTTCACTTGATAAAATAATCCCTGCAGGGTGAGTTCCTGTATGTCTTGGTAAATTGATAATCATATTTGAAGTATCGATAATTTCTTTAATCACAGGATCTTTAAAGTTTAAAGTTCCTCTTTTCAAACCTTCAATTAATTGATTAGTTTCTCCGACATTAAAGTTTTTAGTTCTGGCAATATCACGAATTGATGAATTTGACTGGAAAGTATCAAATGTGATAATAGAGGCAATATGTTCATTACCATATTTTCCTCTTACGTATTCAATTACTTCATCTCTTCTATCATCAGGAAAATCTAGGTCTATATCCGGCATACTTAGTCTTGCCGGATTTAAGAAACGTTCAAATAATAAATTATATTTTATTGGATCTACTTCCGTAATATTAAGTGAATAAGCAACTAAACTACTAGCACCGGATCCACGACCAGGACCAACTAAAATCCCTTTATTTTTTGCATATCTTACAAAATCTTGGATAATTAAAAAGTAATCAGGATAATTTAATTTATTAATAACATCAAGCTCATATTTTAGTCTATCTAGATAAACTTGTTTTGGTTTATCGCATCCTTTTGAAAGTCTTGATCCTAAACCGGCGTAAGCTAGTTTTTCTAAATATTTATCTGAAGACATCCCCTTAGTGTCAATTTTAGGTAATTTCAACTTTGGAAGTTTAAATTCGTATGTGACATTTTCAGCTATTAAACTCGCATTTTTGAAGATAAAAGGATAATCAGAAAAACGATAATTTAGTTCTTCTTTATTAAGAAAACTTAAATCACCTTCATCAACTTCATTAGTTAATCCCGATATCTTTTTCAACGTTTCATAATGTACTTTATCGCTTTCTTCAACATAAGATGTTTTTTGAATTGGAAGAATGGTAACTTCCGATTCTAAAGCCATTCTAACTAAAGTAGGCGCAACCATAATCTCGTGGTTAAAGTTAGAAAGAAGTAACCCGATATTGATATCTTTAATGTCTTTTTTAAATCTTTGTAAAATTCGGTGCGCTTCTTCTAAATCATGATTAGAAATGCGCCTGTCAATAATTGAATCCAATCCTGAAGTAATAATAATTAATCCTTCTTGGTACTTAACTAATTCATCATAATCAATATCTCTTGATTCCAAATTAATGATTGATGAAATTTTAAGTAAATTAGAGTAACCTTGATCATTTTTAACATAAATTAAAAAGCCAGTTTTATATACTTCAAAATTAACATCAATTTTCATACCGATTATTGGTTTAATGTTGTATTTTTTTGCTTCCTTAAAAAACTCATACATTCCGTATAAGTTATTATTATCAGCTAATGTAACAAAATCATATCCTTTTTCTTTAGCTAAACTTACTAGCTTTGAAACCGGAATTAAGTTATTTAATAGACTATATTCACTTTGAAGATAAAAAACACCAAACATATAATCACCAATTTTAGTATACCATGTAAATTACTATTTTTTTAGAAAAAAAGGTCGATTTAATTCGACCTTTAAAAATTATAAAATAATTTATTAAAACTCTGCGAAACCTTCGCCCCATTCAACGCAAAGATCTTCGCCGTCTGCATCTGGAGTATAATTTAAGATTAAGCCTTCGCCTTTGAAAACGTCAGCTCCAGCGTCTTCTGTTCTTTCTACCCAGTCTTCCATCCATTCGCCGTTACCCCATCCGTATGAACCGAATAAAAGTACTTTTTTACCTGATAATGAATCTTCAACGTCATCAAAGAAAGGTGCAAACTCATCTTCTTCTAATTTTTCATCAGCCATTGATGGACAACCGAATGCAATTTTATCAAAACCTGCAACTTCACTTGGATCAACATCAAAAACGTTTCTAACGTCTGCTTCAGCACCTGCGTTTTCTAAACCTTCAGCAATTTTTTCTGCCATGATTTCGGTATTTCCTGTACCACTCCAGTAAACAACTAATACTTTTGACATATTTAAAATCTCCCTTTCATATTATAAATATCAATATTATTATAACCAATTTACTAATTAAAGTCCATAGAAACAACTATTTTCTTTTTTTCTTTTCAAAATAAAGATAACTAAATCCGGTAATACTAGAAGTTATTACTAAATTAATCCCAATATAAAGATATGTCTTTATATTAATATTTTTATCTTTAACTTCAATTAGTCGAGTTTTGGTTTGAATATTGCCTCTTGAGTCAATTGCAACATATGTAATTTGATGAACTCCAAGCTTTGAAGTATCAATATAATTAGGATAGACATAAATTTTTAAGTCCGGATCATTATCGGTAATCAAGACGCCGCTTAAGATATTGTACTTAGATTTATAAGGTATTACTTCATCTTTTAATGAAATAATTGGTTTTGTTGTATCATCTATTTTTACTTCAATAATTTTACACTCTTCATTGCCAGATTGATCAGTTAAATAATAAATTAGCTCATATATTCCTAACTCATTATAATTAATCGTATCGATAATTTTGACATCACTAATTTCCAAAAAATCATAATTATCATAAACCTCTTCAATATAATCTATATAATTGATTCTTTTGGAACCCATTGATAATTTTATTTCATTGGTTTTAAGTATAATAATTGGAGCTTCATCATCTACTACGTTAAATACTAAAACTTTTTTGCTTTGATTTCCGCTTGAATCAGAGGCAATTAATGTAATTTCTTTTTGGCCTATTATCCGAAATTCATAAGAATTAATATTAAGGGTTGGATTTTTATCATAATTATCGGTTACTAAAATATTGGAAAAATTATATATTGTAAAAACTTTAACTTCTATTACATCTTCACTTACTAAAAAGACTGGAGGTTCTAAATCTGAAACTTTGATAATCCCTTCAAAAACCGCTTTATTTTTAGAAGTATCACTTGCCTCAATTCTTATTGAATAATCACCTAATGTTTTAAAGTCGATTTTATAATTATAACTAATATTTAAATCAGAGTACTCATCGTAATTATCAGTAATTTTAAAGTGGTTTTGCGGGATAAAATTAGTTATTCCGTAGGGTATAATTAAATCACTTAATACTTCAATATTTGGTTTCGTTCGGTCTAATATATTAACATTAATAATTGTGGTTTTTTCTTTGTTAAAAGAGTTTTTTACTTTATATTCAACTTGATACTTACCCAGTTTATTAATATTGATTAAATGCGTAATAAAGACATTATCTATTGATAGGACATCGACTTTATCGCTTACATGTTTAATGTTTTCTTTTAATATTGTTTCATAATCCAAATCATTAACATCAATATCTAAAACATTCGAAAACAGCACTAGTTCGGGGCTTTTAGTATATATTATTTTTAGCAAATCAAAATGTTGTGTCACATTCCCACTTTTATCTTTAGCTACTATGTTAAATTGATACATACCGACCTTGTTGTAATTGATATTTGTATCATCTAATATAACGTCGATATATTCTCCAGAATCATCAGTAAATTTATAAAAGTTTCTTATGTTAAATTCTTCTCCTAACTCGACAATTACCTCTTTTAATTTTTCAATATTGGGCGGAATTCTATCAACTACTTCAATGTAGGAAGTTGCGGTTTCGATATTATTAGACGGATCGATTACTTGATAAGTTATCGGATACCTTCCTACCTTTTTATTATTTACTGTATCAAGGCTTAAAACATTTACTATTAACTCATTTTTTTGATAAAAATTGTCCTTATAATCAAGACCTATTTTTACATCTGGTATCTTCTCTCCTAATAAAATAGTAAATGTAGGTACGGTTAAGATGGTCGGGTTATCAATATCTATTACATTAAAAATGATTTCTTGTTTTGATTCTATATGATAAGTAGGAAAAACCGCTTTAATCATATATCTAATTCTTCCAAGATAATTAGTCTCAATATCTGAACGAAAATTATTATCAACTCCATCATATACATAATACATATTTTCATCAATAACAATATTACCATTTTCAGTAAGTGTCGCTTCTGGGATGGTAATGTATTCATCAATTGAACTGTATACAGGTACATCTACTTCTATATTCGTCCATGTAACTGCCATTAATAGCATTTGAAATATTTTAAATATATACATAAAAAACCCCTCCATCTAATATTAGATGAAGGGGTCATAATTTACTTTTTATCTTTTAAAAATAATAATACAAAATTTATCGCTGAGAAAACTAAAATTAATGTTCCCGCCACTATAGTAACGGCACTACCAGTAATAGTAACTTGGCTTGTATCTAACCAAGCACCTCCTAAATTAGCTTTATGTGGTAAAGCAAAAATACTTATTCCTGAAATTAATAATAGTAATCCCGAAATTAAATGTCTTACTTTATATTGAACCTGATTAATTGTCGAGATGATTAATCCCACTATCATTGGGATTAAAATCATAAATCCTAAGAAATTAGGTTTAAAATAAGTAAGTGTTCCTGAGCCAACTTTAAAACTTTTACCGAACATTACGTGAAATACAGTAAAATAATAAATTTTTGTTGGTTCATTTGGATTTATTACTTTTGGATTAGTATTAATTCCTCCAGCAATAAAAAATGTAACTATAACCCACATTCCTAATAGTAGTAATACATAAGGAGTGTATTTTTTAATTCCGCTTCTAACTTTGTTCATATGTATCCTCCTATATGTATTATTGTATCACAAATCAAATTATGTCATTCTTTTCAAGTTTAACAACATTTCTTTGCCATATTTTCTAATTAAGTTTGCAGCTTTATAAAAGTTTTTATTTTCATAATAATTTGAAGCATTATCAAATAATATTGACATAATATAGTAGCCATTATAATTACTTTCGAAGTTTGTAGTTATGTTTCTGATATATCTAATAAAAGAATCGCTATCAAGAGTATATTTACTATTAATAAAAAATTCTATTTGTTCGACAATTGGAATAGTTTTGTAATTATTACATTCATTAATTATTTCCTTTATTTTTTGAAAATCTTCTTCTTGATCATAATAAAGTAGCGCCATCATATACCAATAAACTGATTCACTTAGATTTTTATCTAAAGTTGAATTATTTATTTTATTGTGATGTAGTAAATTTAAAAAGGTTTTAATCATTTGTTTATCTTTTCTAGTTAAGTATAAACGTCGATCAATTTCTCTTAATTGATATTCATAATCATATTCATTAAGTGACCACAATAGTTTTAGTTTTAATAAATTATGGTATCTAGTTAAATGATTTTTTATTAATAGTCTTTTTTCTAAGTCATCAGAAATAATTAAGCTTTGTAAGTGTCTTCCTAGTGTTAACTTCAATAATATTTTTTTAAAATCTACTAGCATAGAAAGTTTAGAATCTTTATCAATTATGTTCGTTAAATTTAATACTTTTAAAGAAAGATAAAATCTACCCTCTTTTTCTAACATCTTCGCGGTTAAATAATAAAATAGATTAATTTCATCATGAGTAAACTTATTAATTTCAAACTCTAAATCTTTATAAATAACTTTCGCTTTAGTCAAATTATTTTTAAATAGATAAAATGAAAATAAAACTAATTTAGATTTATAATCAGTATTACCTTCGTATAATTTAAAAAGCATTAATGGAATTTCTTTATAATTAAAAAAACACGAGATAATTAACTCATAATGCTTCTCAAACCTTTCCAAATCATAATTAATTAAATCTTCAATTTCAAAACGTTTTTTGAGATCATTTAAGATTAATTCACTAGGTTCAATTAAATTATTTTCGACCTTTGATAAATATGAAATGCTGCATATACCTTCGGCACCTTCATTTAAAGTCATGTTTTTTTGTTTTCTTTGCCATCTAACTATAGAACCAATTGTTGTTCCTGTTTCTTGTAGTTTAATTTCTGGTTTATAAGTTTCAAGTTTCTTATAGTTAAGAACCATATTATTCAGCTCCCTTATTTTATGAGTCGTTAATCAATAATATATTATCATTATTTTAAACGAAGTCCAAATTATGATTATAAAAAAAAGGAGGGTTTAATCCTCCTTATTGCTTACTTATTTTTATTTTTGTAAAAAAGGCAAACTTCTTGAAGCGGACAATTTTCACATTTTGGATTTCTTGCTAGACAATGATATCTGCCAAAGAAAATTAATTGATGATGAAGTTTTGATAAGTCATTATTTTTAAAATATTTCACAATTTTATTTTCAACTTCCAAAATATTATCGCTTTCTTTAGCGATTCCTAGCCTTTTGGAAACACGATTAACATGAGTGTCAACAGCGATAACATTTTTACCAAAGGCATTAGCTAAAACCACATTTGCTGTCTTTCTTCCAACTCCGGGAAGTGATTCTAAATCACTTCTTTCTGATGGAATTTCTGAATTGAATTTATCATGTAATATTTGACTTAAATTTTTTATGTTTTTTGCTTTTGTTTTATAAAGACCTATTGATTTTAGGATGTTTTCCAAATCTTCAATTGGTGCGTCTTTTAATGTATCAGGATTTGGGTATTTTCTAAATAATTCTGGCGTTACTTTATTAACTGATACATCGGTAGTTTGCGCACTTAAAACTACCGCAACTAGCATCTCAAAATTATTAGAGTAATTTAAATCCGATCTAGGATTTGGAAACATTTCATTTAATGCTTTTATAATTAAAACTTTTTTCATTATATCTTTTTGTAAATTGATTCTAAAATGGTCGCGGTTTTAGGATCAACTTCTCGATCTTCTATTTTAGCTGTCATTAAAATTCGGTCAATATACTTAATTGAAAATCTAGGTTTCAAGATAGCTTTTTGGATTTCCAATTCTATATCTTCACAAGTTAACTCTTCGTTTAAATACCAACTTCTAATTAAATCCATTTCTAGCGCTGAAAGAACTCTACCTAATGCACTTTCTAGCACTTCCATCGTCTTACCGATGTGGGCTGCCGCTTCGTCGTTTTTATTACTTTGATAGTCACTAATAATTAGTTTTTCAATTTTTATAAATGTTTTATCTAAACTAAAGACTTCTCTTTCTTTTCCGTCTTTAGTTTCTTCAAATTTTGTTTCTAAAAATCCTTTTTCCATTAATGAAGAAACAAGTTCACCAATTTCTTGACGGTTGTATTCAACGCGTTTAGAAATTGCGTTTATTGTAAAAGTTCTTCTTCTTTCATAAATCGAAAAAAGAGCTAGTAACACCATAGCTTCAGGAAGTTTTAACCCTAAACGTTTATATTCTTTATTGATTATCTTTTCAATTGGTAATCCGTATTCGTCATATATTTGTTTAATCAACATAAAAATTCCCCTTTTTTAATGCTTCTTCAGCAGCTTTTTGTTCTGCTTCTTTTTTAGTTTTACCTACACCATGACCTAAAATGATTGTTCCATCTAGATAAACAGCTGCTTCAAATAATTTATCATGTGATGGTCCTGATTCATTAATTATTTTATAAACGATAGTCTTTCTATCGCCTTGAACATATTCTTGTAAAATAGTTTTATAGTCCTTTATATCGCTAGTTAAATCAATATTTGGAATTACTAACTGATAAAATGCTTTTTTTGCTTCTTTATGTCCTAGATCTAAATAAATAGCTCCCATTAAAGCTTCAAAAGCATCAGCAATTGTAGCTTGAGAAGCACCTTTAATTTTCTCACCACGGCCTAATCTTAAATAGTCAGCTAAATTAATTTTATTAGAATATTGAAATAATGCTTCCTCACAAACAAGTTGAGCTCTTTTTTTAGTCATTATGCCTTCGGCTAATTCTTTTTGATTTTTATATAAGTATTCACTCATAAAAATTTCTAAAACGGCATCGCCTAAAAACTCTAATCTCTCATTACTTTCGCAATCATTTTCATATGCGAAAGATGAGTGAGTTAGAGCACTTTCATAAAGTGAAATGTCTTTTGGTTTAATTTTAATTTTCTTTAGTAATTCGATTACTGGTTTAAAATCTTTATTCATTGTGTAATGCCTCAATAGCCACCCTTACTTTACTCATAATATCTTCTTTAGCAAGTTCTCTTGCTAATCTAATTCCGTTTGAAAACGCAAATGCATCTGATGAGCCATGAGCTTTTACTAAAATACCTTCAATCCCAACAATAATCGCTCCGCCTACTACATCCGGATTAGCTTTTCTTTTAATATTTTTGAAAGCATTCTTCATTAGTAATCCACCCATTTTAGCTTTGAATGATGAATATACTTCTTTTTTAATTGCATCTGAAAAAGCTTTTACAGCTCCCTCATAACTTTTCATTAAGATGTTGCCGGTAAAACCATCAGTTACTAAAACATCAACATCACTAGTTAACATTTCTTTTGGTTCCACATTTCCGTAAAAATTAATTTGCGGATTATTTTTTAAAAGTTCATAAGCTTCAATATCTTCAGCTCTACCTTTACCTGGTTCAGCACCGATATTAACAAGCCCTACTTTTGGATTTTCAACTTTAAAGTATGATTTACTGATAATTGAAGCAACAACTGCAAAGTCTAATAAATGTTCTGGTCTAAATTCAACATTAGCTCCAGAGTCTAATAAGATTCTCATTCTTCCTTCAAAATCAGGAATAAACGGACAAATCGCAACTCTTTTCATTCCTTTAATCCTTCTTAAGATTAGTGTTCCCCCAACAACTGCACCTTGAGTCGGCCCCGATGTTAAAACAGCATCAGCATTACCATCTTTAACATGCTTAATCGCTTTAAACATTGAATATTCCGGATTACTTCTTAATTCTTTAATTGGATCTTCAACACCCATATCTAAAACATGAGTTGTATGAAAAATCTTAACTCTTGGTGACGGAGTTAAGTATTTATTAATTTCGTTTTCGTCTCCGAAAAGATGAATTTCAATATCGTCAAATTTTTCAATGGCTAAATTTACACCTTTAACCATTTCAATAGGAGCGTGATCTCCTCCCATTGCATCCACTGCTAGTCTAATCATATGGATACCCCCTTTTTATGTTGAATATATTATAACATATCTAAATATGTTACCCTTCATTTAAGATTCTATTAATATAGTAATAATCGCGGTTTTTTAATAATTCTTGATTATTAATAATCTCAATACTTAATTTTCTAGCTTCTAATAAAATATCGTAATCCGTACTAAAATCTAAATATTTAGTCTTTAAAATACCGCTTTGTTTTAATCCTAAAAACTCACCTGGACCTCTTAATTTTAAATCGTATTCACTTAGTTTAAATCCTGAATCAACTTTTTCTAATATTTTAAGTCTTTCAACATCTTCCTTATTTGAGAGTGTATAAAACTTAGATTCTTTTTCGCCTCTTCCAACTCTTCCTCTTAATTGATGAAGTTGTGATAGCCCAAAATTTTCAGCCGCTAAAACGACCATTAAAGTAGCTGATTTTAAATCGATCCCGACTTCAATCATCGATGTTGCAAGTAAGACTCCACCTATAGAATTTGAAAAATCTTCAATAATTTTATTTCTATCTTCACTTGATATATCGCCATGTAAAATAAATAATTTCTCTTTAAAGATTGGCCTTAAAATATCCGCAGTATTTTCAATATTATAATCTTTTAATTCTGAGCTAATTGCTGGAACTACAACAAATACGTGTTCTTCTTTACTAACTGTATTTTTAATTTCTTCAATGATCAAATCTAGTTTGTTTTCTTCAAAATGTTTTGTTATTACCGGCTTTTGAAACTTCGGCCTGCTTTTTATCTCACTAGTCGCTAAATCGCCAAACATAGCGATTCCAAGGGTTCTTGGAATCGGTGTAGCAGTTAAATATATAAGATTTGCTGATTCTGATTTTTTAAATAGTGATTCTCTTAATTCAACCCCGAATTTATGTTGTTCATCTATAATAATTAATCCTAAATCATTAAATAATACATTTTCTGAAGCAACCGAGTGAGTTCCGACTAAAACATCAATTTTACCTGTTTCTAAATCGTTTAAGATTTGAGTTTTATTCTTTACTTTACTAGTCAATAGACTTACATTGTAATTTGATAGTAGTTTTTTAATAGTCTCATATTGTTGATTAGCTAGTATCTCTGTTGGTACCATTAAGACTGCTTGTTTTCCAGCGGTTAAAACCCCCAACATTGCAATAATAGCAACTATTGTTTTCCCTGAACCAACGTCACCTTGAATTAATCTTTTAGTTTGATAATCTTTCTTGAAATCGCGATATATTTCATTTACTACTTCTTTTTGATCTTCAGTTAACTCGAAAGATAATGATTCAATAAAATCTTTAACTTTTGAAATATCATAATCAATAGGCTCTCTTTTAGTTCTATTTAAAAGACTTTTTTGTAGTCTTAATTGTAATTCAATTGCTTCTTCGTATTTTAATCTTTTAATTGATTTATTTAAATCAGTAATTGATTTTGGAAAGTGCAAGTTCTTTATCGCATCATACCTATTAATTATGTTAAATCTTCGCATAACATCATTAGGAAATGTTTCATAAATTTTAATCTTATTATTAGTAAAAATATCTTCAATAGCTTTACTAATCATATAATCAGTAACTCCTTCTATTCCGTAGATTGGAGTTATTTCTTTTTTGTTTAGGTTTTTGGAAATTGATGAGACTGATATTTCATTAGAATATAGGTTATATTTACCTTTTATTAAAACTTCATCATTTAATTTTAATGATTTCAATAAAAATTGTTGATTAAAAATTAAAGCGGAAACTTGAAATTCTTCCACTTTAATTAATAATTTTATTACGTGAACTTTAGCCTTGAAATGTTCTATTTTTAAAATTTCGCCAATTATAGTTATAACTTGGTTATGTTTGGCTTCATTAAAATTAATAATATTATAGTTTTCATATGATTTAGGAAAATTCATTACTAAATCATATGGAGTCCAAATATTATTTTCGCGTAATATATATCGAGTTTTATTTCCTATATAACTAATATCTTCTAACTTCATAACTTTTCATCTAATAAAGCTAGTGCTATCATATTTTCTACAACTACGGGCACTCTTCTAACATAAGCTGCATCGTGTCTACCTTCAATAACTAGTTTTTCAAGTTTATCAGTTTTGAAATTATAAGTCATTTGAGGTTTACCAATTGAAGATGCTGGTCTAAAAGTAACCCTTACAATAATATCATTGCCATTTGAAATACCGCCTGATATTCCGGCACTATAATTAGTTTTAGTTTTACCATCTTTATCTAAAATAATATCGTTATATTGACTTCCTTTTAAAAATAGAGCATCTTGATCATCGCCAAATGATACAGTTTTAGTTCCAGGAATTGAAAAAACGGCTTCGGATATTTTAGCGTTTAATCTTTGAAACAATGGCCCGCCTAAGCCCACTTCAACATTTTTAACAACAACTTCAACAAGTCCACCAACCGAATCTTTTTCCTTTTCAACATAAACTAATGATTTATCTAGATAATCAATATTACCTAATAATCCAACATGAATTAATCTAGAATGAAATTCATAATTTAGGGCTTGTTTGCAAAGACTTCCGGCCACTACCATCGGTAGTGTCATACGACCAGAAAAAATACCGCCACCGGCAATCATGCTTTCGTCTTCATATTTTTTTCTTACAACAAAATCAACATGTCCTGGTCTTGGGTGATCATAAAACTTATTATAATCTTCACTTTTTACATTTTCATTTTTAAAGTGAATTTCAATATCTTCTCCAGTAGTCATATTACCTTCGATTCCAGAAATGATAATCATTTCATCTTTTTCAATTCTTTTTGTCGTACCAACTTGTTTTGGTTGTCTTCTTTTAATATCCTCTAGTATTTTAGATATATCTATTTCCATTTTTGGAAATCCTGATAGTTTAAAACCTAAAATAGGTTCATGCGAACCACCAAAGATTGTCAGATTTAGTTTTTTTCCTTTATAAATACTATTCATTTAATTCCTTCTTTATTTTTTCAACTAAAGTTTTCGAAATAACAACTTTTTTATCAAAAACTTGATTGAAACTTGCAATTCCTTGAGCGATTAGCATATCTTTTCCGTTCATTCCGATTTTAGCAAATCTAACTAGTTTAGTAGGATCCGGATTATAAATTACGTCAAAAACATAACTAGCTTTTTCTATCTCTTCTAAATCTACTGGCATTTCATTACTATTTGGATACATTCCAACTGGAGTCGTATTAATTAAAATATAGTGTTTTAAATGTTTTAACTCTTCATATGAGATAACATTTTCCAAGTTTGATTTTTTATTAGGGTTTCTACTAACAAATGTATATTCTAACATCATCCCGTCTAAAACTCTTCCAACTGTTTGAGCAGTTGCTCCGGTTCCTAAAATAATAATTGGATGTTTTTGAAGATTAATATCAATTTGTTTAAGTGAATATACAATTCCGTCAAAATCAACATTATCACCAACTAATTGACCGTTTCTCACATAAACTAAGTTAACGACACCAGTAAAATGAGCTTTATTAGTTAAAACGTCTAAATATTTTATAATATCTCGTTTATATGGCGTTGTTACGTTAAATGCCTTATATTCGTGTTTTCTTAATAAATCAAGGGCATTTTCTAATTCAGTATGATCTTCTATTTCTAAAGTAAAATAATCATATTTAAAGTCATTTAAGCGACCAATAATATGATGTAATTTTGGAGAAAGACTATGAGATAAACCTTTACCAATAAGAGCCATTTTAGGAACACCTTCTTGTAGTTGATAACTAATATCTAATACTTTAGTATAAAACTCCTTATATTGACTTTCAATAGATTTATCGCCTAACATTTCAAGATGGCGCTTGATTTGCTTAGCTTCATAATCTTTATCAACAATTGGTAAATTTAGTTCTTTTTTAACATTACTGATTAATAGTACGTTTTCATATCTTTGTTTAAAAAGTTCTATCATTTGTTTATCAATATTGATAATATCTTCTCTTAATTTTTCAATATTTTTCATTTTAATCTTACCTCCTAAATTATTTATATCTTTTAGAAAATCAGGATATGATTTTGAAATCATATCAACATTTTTCATAAGATAAGTTTGCCCCGATGCAAGGGCAAACACAGTAAATGCCATTATCACACGGTGATCATTGGCACCATCTAGTGTTGCAATGTTTCTTTTTTCGTTTGAGCCGTAAATTGAAATCATACGACTAGATGCTTCATAATTTATTCCTAATTTATCAAAATTATCAGTAAGTGATTTTACACGGTCTGATTCTTTATGTCTTAAATTTTGGATATTTGAAATTTGAGTTTCTCCTTCGATAAATGAGGCTAGAACGCCTATAGGAAGGAATAAATCGGGATTATTAACTATATCAATTCTAGCTGGTTTAAGATTGCTGAAATCAACTTTTAATAAGTCGCCCTCCCAAGAAATATTGGCCCCGAATTGTTTTAAAAAATCAATGATTTTATAATCGCCTTGAAGTGATTTTTGAGGTAACCCCTTAATTTTTATATCAAACCCCAAGGTAGCTAAAACTAAGTAAAATGCTGATTGAGAATAATCTCCTTCAACAATATAGTCATTTGGTTTATAGTTAGATTCGCCATTTATAATAAGTAAATTTCCTCTTATTTTAACTTTATTATTACTAAAATAGTTAATCATGTCAATAGTCATTTCTAAATATGGTTTAGAAACAAGTTCATTTTCTATGATAACTGTTGAAGGTTTATCTAGGGTTGAAAGTGCTAGGGTTAACCCACTAGCAAATTGAGAACTAATATGACCTTCTATTTCATATTGACCGGCTTCTATACTCCCATTAATATAATAAATATCATTTTCAAAACGATATTTAATATTATACTTTTCAAAAAATTTATCAAATGTATCAAATGGTCTTGCAAGTAAATCTTTATTAGCGGTAATTTTAAATTCTTTAAACTTTACTAGAAAAACAAAGATAAGCATTCTAAAAGCGGTCGCTCCTGATTGCATATGAAAAACATCTTTATTATTCACAAAAGTATTACCAGTTATTATTAAATAATTTTCTTTTTCAACAATTTTAATTCCTGCAAGTCTTAAAGCTTCTACTACTGCAGTCGTGTCATCACTTATTAAGTGATTATAAACTTTTGACTCGCCATCACTTAAACTTGCAGTAATAATTGATCTAATCGTTAACGATTTCGACGGAGGAATTGTAACTGTTCCAGATAAATTACTTTTCTGTATTGACCAATGCATCTTTTAATTTACTCCAACTTATTATTTCAATTTTAGGTTTTAATATATCTTCTAAAAAGACAAATCTAATACCCTCATCATTACTTTTTTTATCCATAAATAAGTATTTTTCGTAATCACTATACTTTATTTTTGGTACATTATAACCAATATTTTTTAATATTTCACTAAAATTATTTAATAATTTAGGATTAGTTATACCTAAATAAATACCCGCTTCAATTGACTTAAGCATTCCAATAATGACTGCTTCTCCGTGTGATACTTCAAAATTAGTTAAAGTCTCAATCGCATGACCGATAGTGTGACCAAAATTTAATGTGTTTCTTACTGATTTATCAAAATAATCATTAACGACAAATCCTTTTTTCACTTCAATTGCCATCGATATTAACAGAGGATTATATACCGCATCATTATTATCTAGACTATTTAAAATGTCAATATTACCAATTAATCCTGTCTTAATTAGTTCGCCGTGTCCATTTAAAATCTCATGTTGATTTAACGTTTTTAAATAATTAGTTTCACAAATAACTAATTTAGGATCATAAAATGTTCCAATAACATTTTTATAATGTTCATAGTTAACTGATGTTTTTCCTCCAATAGCACTATCAATTTGACCAATTATAGTTGTTGGGATATGAACTAAGTTAATTCCTCTCATATATATTGAAGCTACAAAACCAGTAATATCAGTTATTACACCACCACCAAAAGAGACTAATACATCTTCTCTTTTAGCTTTATTTTTTATTAGGAAATCAACTATATTTAATGCGTTTTCGCTTGTTTTTGAGCAGTCTCCATCTATTAAAACATACCAAAAAATATCTTTATTTTTAATTTTAGATTCAAATGTATCTTTGTATAAAAAATAAACATTTTCATCAGTAACAACGAATAATTTATTTCCTTTTAAGTCACTTAAAAAACGATCATAATTATCGAATGACCTATCAATATAGATATTATAATTTGGTAAACATACTGTTTTCATAAAGATTTAACTAATTCTTTGTATTCTTCAAAATCAATAGTTTGGAAACCATCACTTAAAGCCTTATCTGGATTTTCATGAATCTCGATAATGGCTCCATCAAAAGATAAAAACTTTGAAACCCTTGTAAAATCACTCACCATATCAGCTCTTCCTGTACCATGAGAAGGATCAATAATCACCGGTAAATGTGATAATTTTTTCGCAGCCAATGCTGCCGAAAGATCAAGAGTGTTTCTTGTATAAGTTTCAAAAGTTGTGCTGCCTCTTTCACATAGAATAATTTGATTATTACCGCCAGCTAGAATATATTCTGCGGCTAATAACCATTCTTCAATAGTAGCCGAAGGTCCTCGTTTTAAAAGAATTGGTTTTTTAATTTTTCCTAACTCTTTTAACATAGGATAGTTATCCATATTGCGAGCACCAACTTGAATGATATCAATTTTTTCAATAAATAAATCTAATTCACATATGCTAGGAAGTTCTGAGACAGTAACTAAGTTATACTTTTTACCAATTTCATATAACATATCGATTCCATCTTTTCCTAGTCCTTGAAAATTATAAGGAGATGTTCTTAGTTTATACGTCCCACCCCTTAAGAGTTTGCCACCATTTTCTTTAATTAACTTGGCAGTTTTATCTAAAGATTTGTAATCTTCAATTGAACAAGGACCAGCAATTAAGTTAAAAGAGCCATCATTAAAAGTTACATCCTTAACTTTAACAATAGTTTTATCATGATCATGTTTTTTTAATACTTTTAATTTTTTCATCATGCATCCTTTCTACTTAGTAAAAAAGGTCCGGAGACCTTTTTAAACTCAAGTACCAATTCGAGTGGATTTAGATTTGAGTCTATTTTTTCCCCTTATTTAAATCTTTTAATTGGTCTCTAATTTCTGTAAGTAATTTAATATCTTCAGAAATAACTGGTTCTGCTGGTTCTTCAGCTATTGCAGCTTCTTCAGCAGCTTTATGAGCTAAGCGTCTTTCTTCAGCTCGCTTTTGGATGCCTTTAACAACTACTATAACTACTAAATAGATGAAGAATGCAATAATTAAAAAGTCAATAACTACTTGAATGAAGTTCCCCCATGCAATGATCGTTGCATTTACACCCGCTGCTGCCGCTCTAGCATCTGCTAATCCTAATGAGTTTAAAGGTGTTCCATCAGCCGCATTTTTTGGCCCGATAATTGAGAATAAATCAGTAAATGATGCTTTGCCAAATAATGCTGCAATAAGTGGCATTAAAATATCGTTAACCATTGAAGAAACAATTTTACCAAATGCGCCCCCAATGATAACCCCAACTGCCATATCTAAAACATTACCTCTAGAAATAAATTCTTTAAATCCTTGGAAAAATCCTTTTTTGTCTTTTTTAGCCATTTTATTTTCCCTCCTTCTCATAATGATATTTTATCATTTTTATATTATAATTTCATTAAAATATAATTATTTTCTGTTTTTTTACTTGTGATAGGGTTTATTTTGAGAAATAGATTCCGCGCGATAGATTTGTTCTACTAACATTAACCTAAATAATTCATGAGGAAAAGTAAAATCTGAAAAACTTAATCTTTCATTAGCTCGTCTTTTTACCTCATCACTTAACCCGTGAGATCCACCAATTAAAAAAACGATATCTTCACCATTTA
This sequence comes from Acholeplasmataceae bacterium, assembly GCA_012837585.1. GTDB lineage: Bacteria > Bacillota_I > Bacilli_A > Acholeplasmatales > Acholeplasmataceae > DUQW01. The sequence goes on along the minus strand of DUQW01000017.1, from coordinate 22,629 downwards.
ATTTTAATTCTTCTATTTTTTTAGAAAAAGATTCGCTATCGTACTTTTTCCCTTTAATGTCAAGGGCTATAACGTAATCGCGGTTACTAATTTTATCTAAAATATCTTTTCCTTCTTTTTCTGTAGTTGATTGTCTAATTTCAACTATTTCAAGTTTAGAGATTTGTTTAGCGTAAAATTCAATCCCGTCTAATAAATACTTTTTCTTAATCTTTCCTACTGCAATAATTTTCATATTTTAATAACCTCACTTGATTCTTGTGAAGTATATACTAATTTTACTTTAAATGGATCATCAAAATTCTTAACGCATGCCACTTCAATTTTTTCTTCAGTGTTACAGTCTTCAGATATATGCGCAACCGCCCAAATAGGACGTTTTTTACTAATTACTTCATTTAACAACTTGGTTGCTTCATTGTTTGATAGATGACCTCTTTCACCTAAAATTCGCATTTTTAAATGATGTGGGCGTTTATGAGTTTGCATTAACATCAATTCATCATGATTAGCTTCTAAATAGTAAAAATCAGCGTCTTTTATCACGTTGAAGTAATCTTTGTGAACATAACCAGTGTCAGTGATAAAAACGGCTTTTTTACCGTTATTTTCTGCGATAACTCCTATTGGTTCATTAGCGTCATGACTAATTAATATCGGATAAATTTCAAGATTATTAATAGTAAATGATTTTTCAGGTTCAATAAAGATATAATTTTCTAATGCTTCTTTGGTCTCTTTATCTAGTCCGTCCATTGTTCCTCTTGTTAAATAGGTTACTACATTTGGATGATTTTTTAAAAAAACTCTTAAACCATTTGAATGATCCTTATGTTCGTGAGTTAAGATAATCGCGCAAATTGATTCCATATCAACTTTATATTCTTCAAATTTTTTCTTAGTACGGGTATAAGAGATTCCAATATCTATTAATAAGTGGCTTTTGCCACTAATTAATGAAACAATATTCCCCTTTGACCCGCTTGCTAGTACTCTAATTTCCATATTTTCACCATTAATATTTTATCATAGTATTAATAAATACTAAATAATAGAGCGTTTCTTAACTTTTGATTTGCTTTTATATAATAAAAATGATAATATTATTTATGCTTGTATTATTTTTATGAAATAACTTAAGGAGTGAAAAATATTATGAAAAAGAACAAATTTGTGAAAAGCTTGATGATTCTAGTACTGCTACTATTCTCAGTTACATTATTAACTGCATGTACAGACAAAGAAAAATATCCAACAGGCAGTATTACTGATGAAGTGTACGTAAGCGCTGGAAATCATAAAGTAACTCAAAAAGAATTATACGAGGAATTCCGTTTTGATGGTCTTTCGGTATTACAAACTATGGTAGACGAAAAAGTATTCGCTAAATACTACGATATGGTTGATTATACTAATGAAGATCATAAGAAAGTTTTAGAAGAAGCAATTAATAGTGCTGTATTTGGAAACAAAGATGTTGAAATATTAGTTGAAAACAACAAACAAGACTTAGATAAAAAATCTAAAGTATTATCATATGTTGACAGTTTATTAATTGTTGGTAAGATTTTACCAAGCCAAAAAGATGATTTAGTTACTGAATTATATGAAACTACTACTTATACTGGCTATTCTACTACTTTATTAGACTTATACAAACAAAAAATGGCAGTTCGTTTATTTGCTAAAGAAAAACTTGATGAAGAATTAGCTGATGAAAAATCTGATCAATTCATTAAAGATGAAGATGTTGTTAATTATTACAAGACAAGCCGTAAAGGTCGTTATGATGTTTCTGCATTCTGGACTGAATTTATTAACTTAAACGAACAACGTGCTGCGTTTAGAGAATTATCATTAAAAATCTCTTCAAGTGGTAAATGGTTCTTAGTACCAGATATTAGAACTATGACTGTTACAGAAATCGAAGATGCTAATAACAAACACATTTTAGATATCTTAAATAATAAAAAGATTAAATTTAAAGATGAATTAAATGCTAAAGTTGAAATCTCTAAAGATGATTACCAAACATATTATGACGCTTATACATTCTCTGAAGACCGTTCAGGTAACCCTGATATGCCATTTACTAAAGAACAAGTATTAGAGTATATTGTTAAAGCACATAACTTAGTTCACAGCAACCAATTAAAAGTTGTTGATGGTTTTGTATTAAATGCTTCTGATGATACACCAGTTAAAGTTGATCATACATATGAAGACTTCAAAAATACTCAATTAAGAAGCCATATCTATACAGCTTTAAAACTTCCAGATGATGACAATCCAAACAACATTCAATACTCACAAAGACCAAACACTTTTGGTGAATATGTTTACTTAGTTTATAAATTTAGTGATAATTCTGCTGATGAAGAAGGGATTCTAAATGAAGATGAAGATGCTTTCTTAGATGGTAATGATGAATTAATTGCTGAAATTAAAACAGAAATGGCTGAAAAGAGATTACACGACACTTATATTAACGAAAAATTAGCTGAATATAACAAAGAAAATAAATTAAACATTTATGACCCAGTTTTAAGAGCTGTATATTCTCGTTCAAACGAATATAAAGGTGCAACTAAAGTTAAAGATAATAATACATTAGTTGAAATTGGTGATATCACAATTACTGTTGATGAATTCTTCCAAGAAGCTGAAAAAACACTTGGTGTTTCAATCGCTCAAGACTTAATGACTAATAAAATCTTAAAAGACTTATATTTAGATCAAATTGATGCTGAAACTAAAAAATCTAACGAAGAATCAATGAAAAACATGTTAGTTGCATTTAGTCAAAACCAATATACACAAAGTGGTTATCCAGCTGACATTGGTAGAGATCAATTCTTATTACTTGCTTTCCGTGCAACATCAGTTGACGAAGCAATCGAAAAAGCATTCGTTTTACCTAAATTAAATGAATTATTTGAAAAAGACTACGAAGCTCACTATGGTAAAGAAATTTATCAAAAATTCGCCGACTTATCAGCATTACAATATAACAACTACTGGTCACTAAATTCTTCACACGTATTAATTTACTTAGATTTAGACTTAGATGGTACACCAGATAACCCTAATAAATTAGATGCTGCTGTGTTAGCTGAAGCGCAACAATTATTACCAGGATTAATCAAAGCAATCTTTGATCGCATTGGTAAAGAAGTATCTGAACAAAAAGGTATCGAAAGATTAATTGCTGATTTTAACGATTCAACAAGATTAAGCTCAACTGATCCATATGAATTAGAAAGTAAATGGGCTGAATACAAACGCTTTGGATTTAGACTAAAACAAGAAACACTAGGTGAAATCTCTAACTCTTCTAACTTCTTAACAAGTCAATCTAGATTAGACGAAGTATTCTATACTCGCGCTAAAGCAATTTATGAAATCGTTCAAGATTATACTACTTCTCAATTCCCATACCTAGACTTCTATAATGAAGGCGATGTAGCATTTGATCCACTAAACCCTGAAAATACATTAGGAAACATTGAAAAGATTCAAACTGCATTCGGATGGCACTTAATTATGGCTACTGGCGTTGATAACAAAATGCCATCAGCTAAATTAGAAGTTAGAGAAGATGAATCACACTTATCAAAAATTGAAGATGAAAATGGCGTTAAGTTAGATGGATCTAACGAAAACGACATCGTTAATGCAAAACAAATTGAAATTTACTTAAAAGAATCTGCCTCAGAATACAACGTTCAAATTAGAGTATCTTCTGCAATTCAAAGACAATTTGGTCAAATTAAATCTAAATATGAAAGTTCAAATATGAAAAACGAAATTAACTATCGTTTATTAGCTTCTAAAGGATTAACATTTGCTAAACAAACTTCTACAGATAAGTTTAACGCTATGAGAGAAACCAATAAAGCACAATTATTCAACTATCAATTAGGAACTGGTAACGATGCATTTGATGCTCTATGGGGAACTTGGTTCGAAGTATTTAATTAATTCACACCTATATAAATAAAAAAGAGACTCGCAAGAGTCTCTTTTGTTTTTACAAAGCCATTTTACTTAGTTAATTTATGTTTTAAAAATCTTCCTTTATCAGCTACTGGGATACCAGGAGTAAACACCCCGTCAACCGTATCATGTAAAACTTCACCAATAACTTGGAACTTAGAATCAATCGTGTCAATATACCAAAGTAGTAATGCTTCCGCTATTTGAGGGTGCTTTGGAGATCCAAAAGCCATTTGTCCGTGATGTGAAACAATCATATGTTTTAATAATAAAACTTCTTCTTCTTTTTGATATCCAAATTTATTTGAAACTTCATCAATCTTACTAACACCCATTACGATATGACCAAGTAGTAATCCTTCGTTTGTATATTCGCCGTCAACCCCAGTAATTTCTAAAGTTTTGCAAATATCATGCAAAATAATTCCTGAATACAACAAGTCACTAGACATATATGTATAAATCTTTAACATATCTTCAGCCATTTTCAACATATTTAATGTATGGAAAGCTAATCCACCAATATATGTATGATGAAATTTAGTAGCTGCTGGATGAATATAAAATTTATTTTTATATTCTTCATAGATTGATTTAGTAATATCAAATAACACTTTATTTTCTACTTTATTTAAATAGCCTTCAATTTCATTTTTTAACTTTTCTAAGGTAATTGGAGCATAATCATAAAAGATGCGATAAAGTCTCGTGATTTCATCAACATCTAATACTTCTTCAATTTCTTTAATCTCATTAGCCATTAAGATATACTCATCTTCTTTTCTTTCATTTGGTTCACGAGTTACCGTAAATTCATAAATTTGGCCTAAAGTAACTTTATCAATACCTTCTCTTAATTTAATATTTACAGTTTTTCTATTTTCATCGAAAACAGTAGTATTATAAAAAGTTAATCCTTGATTAACAGCATCTACTTTTCCAATTATTTTTAAAACGTCATTATTTTTCATATTTATCTTTCCTTTTTAATATAAACTCTTTAATATCTTCTTCTTTATTATAAAGTTTACCACTTAATATCATATTAGTAATCTCTTTTTTAAGATCACTTAACCATGGTCCTGGTTCTATACCTATAATATTAATTATTTTTTTATTAGATATATCTAAATCACTATCTCGTTTAATTGGTAATTTATGATACATTTTTATCATATCATATTCATTAATGTCAAAGACATTTAGATAATTATTTAATTTAGCGACTATTATGATATCTTCATAATCATATTGATATAAAAGATTGTTATCAATTTCACCTTTATGATTTAAAAACTCAATTACTTTTTGATATGTTAGTTTTTCTTTATTTGAAAGTTTCCAAAACTTATCAACTTTTGAATTTTTATAAAAACACATCGCGAAAAAATATTCACCAGATAGCAAAATATGATTATCAACTATATATTTAATTCCTTGATGTAAACCAGGAAGATATAAATAAATGCCGGTTTGAACCATCAAATCTAACGCTTTTAAGCTATTATCATAACTAATAATTTTTGAAATTTCACGGTAGATTCTTTCGGCCGAAACATTTTTAATTAATTCTTTGTTTCTTATAATTGATTTTAACGTTTCTTCTTCAATTTCAAAATCTAATTTTGATACTAAATAAAATGCCCTTAACATCCGAAGTGCATCTTCACGAAATCGTTCATCCGGATTACCTATCGAACGAATTAATCGCTTTTCTAAATCGTCTTTACCACCAACTAAATCAACTACGTTAAACTCATTATCTAAATACATTCCGTTAATGGTAAAATCTCTTCTTGCAACATCTTCTTTAATCGTTTTTGAAAACAAAACTCCATAAGGATGTCTATTATCAAAGTATTCTAAATCTTTTCTAAATGTAGTAACTTCAAATTCTTCATCGTTAAAAAAGACTAAAACTGTTCCATATTTAATCCCAATTGGGGATGATTTAAAATGCTTCATGACTTCATCGGGTGTCGCGCTTGTCGCAATATCGATATCAAAAGATTCGCTTTTTAAAAGATAATCGCGAACCGATCCACCAACGATATATGCTAAATAACCTAATTTTTCAAATTCTTTTAATAAAAGTAAAGCATTTTTCATCTCTAACACCAACTTTATTATAACATAATTAAAATATGTTATAATCTTAATTGATATGAAATATTTAAAAGAGAGAATCACTGATGAAGTGATAATTAGAAAATCAAGATTTATTACTGTTGTTATTCCAATTGAAGATGAAACTGAAATTTCAGGAATTTTAAACGACATAAGAAAGGAATATCCAAAGGCGACTCATTACTGTTACGCCTATCTTTTAGGTAGTGAAGGACAATTTGGAGGTTCTAATGATGACGGGGAACCAGCAGGTACTGCGGGCGTTCCTATTTTAGAGGTTTTAAAACATAACGAAGTTACTAATGTTTTAGCGGTCGTTATTAGATATTACGGTGGGATTAAACTTGGTGCCGGTGGCTTAGTTAGGGCATATTCTGGCGGAGCTGCTGAAGCATTAAAGTTAGGTCAGTACTATGAAAATATCAAAGCTCAAAAATATGAAATTCGCTTTAGATATGATCAAATTAATGATGTTGAATATTTGTTAAAAGATTATCTAATTTTAGATAGAGTTTATGAATCTAATGTTTCTTTTACAATCGCTGTAAAAAAAGAAAATGATTTTGAATCTATCAAACACCATTTTTCGAAAATAAAAAAGCTAGAAGAAATTCTTCTAGCTATTGATATATAATTTAGTTAGTGGTTGCCAGTAAATTGACAATAAAATATATAATTCTACCAAGCAAATGACCGCCGAGTAAACTTACTAAAACATAGGCTACTCTAATTTCAAATACTTTTCCTTGATGGAATAGTTTTTCAAAATTAGTTGCCCGTAAAATAATAAACGTTAAAAAGATGCCGATTATAAATCCGCCAAAATATGATGCTAATTGTGGCATTTTTTTATTTGGTTCCGAATAAACGGTCGCCGCAGTCGCCTAAACCAGGATAGATATATCCGTTCGCATTTAGATGTGAATCTAGCGCTGCTAGGTAAATTGGTACATCTGGATGATCTTTTTGAAGTCTTGCTACTCCTTCTGGACAACCGACAATACCGACATATTTAATCTTTTTAACGCCGCGTTCTTTTAGAATGTCAATAGTTTTACTAACTGTACCACCTGTCGCTAACATTGGATCTAAAACTATTACCAAGCTTTCTTTAACGTTTTCTGGAAATTTCGCATAGTAAATATGTGGTTCTAATGTAGTTTCATCGCGATATAACCCAACATGCCCAATTTTAGCCGTTGGAATTAAATTATGAATTCCATCAACCATTCCTAGTCCCGCTCTTAAAATAGGAACCAATACAACTGATTTTGATAGAACTTTGCAGTTTGCTTTAGCAAGTGGTGTTTCTACTACAACATCTTCTGTTTCTAAATCTCTAGTTACTTCATAAGTTAATAGAGCTCCAATTTCCGAAACACTTTCTCTGAATTCTTTCGGATGTGTGTTTTTGTCTCTAATTTTGGCCATTTTATGGTCAATTAGAGGATGACTCATCACAACTAATTTTTTCACGTTTTTTCCCCCAATTTTCCTAATAAATCTAATCTATGTTGGTGACGTGCTTCAAATTTAGAATTCATATACGCTTCAATTAATTCTTCTGCACGTTTGTTTGTTAATGTTCTTCCCCCTAAAGCAATAACGTTAGCGTTATTATGTTCCTTAGCTAGCATCGCTGTATTTTCATCATAAATTAAGGCAGCTCTAATCCCTTGGAATTTATTTGCTGCAATACTAATTCCGATTCCAGTTCCGCAAATTGCAATCCCAAAATCGTAGCCACCTTTTAAAACTTCTCTAGCTAATTTTTCTCCATAAATAGGGTAATCAACTGAAGCATTAGAATCTGTCCCTAAATTAACTACTTCAATGCCTTTTTCTTTAAAATAACTTAGTAGATGACGTTTTAATTCAAAACCGCCGTGATCATTTGCAATAACAACTTTCATAATTACACCTCTATTGTATTTATTTTAATATAAAAATAATCTACTTGGAAGTAGATTACTTATTATAAACAGCTAAAATATCCTCAAATGGAATTGCACCTTGTCTAACTAATTTAATTGAACCGTTGGAAATATCAACGATAGTTGAGGCAATACCAATATAATCGCCCACATGTTCCCCGTAAATGTGGTCAACAACTTTACCGTATTGTTTTCTAATTTCTTCAATGCTATTTAGTGGTTGTTCCCCACTAATATTAACTGAAGTTGTTCTAAGTGGTCCAAAACGATTAATTAATTCAATCGCGACATAATGATCAGGAATACGAATTGCGATAGTTTTATCGCCAGTTTTTTCGTAAAAATCATGTGTTGATTCTAAAATTAATGTTAGTGGTCCAGGCCAAAAATTTTGCATAACTCTTAGTGCTTTTGAGTCATACTTGGCAATAACGTTAATTTCTACAATACTTGAAACTAAAATAGGAATGTCTTTTGAATGACTTCTTTTTTTAATTTGATAAATTCTTTCTAGTGCTACTTTATCATATAGTTGGCATCCCATACCATAGATTGTATCGGTTGGGAATATGATTACTTGTCCTTTTTCCATACTGATCCCCTTTTTCTAATAACTGAATAACGATCTTTCCCTTGTAAATCTTTTAAGGTAAACACACGATATTCAGGTAAAAAATTACTAACTAATCTCTTAATAAATAAACCATGTTTATAGCCGTGTTCTAAAATTATCATGCCGTCTTGATTAAGATGTTTAGTTGCCCCTAAGATAATAACACTTATATGAAGTGTTCCGTAATAATCACTATATAACGCGATTTCTGGTTCGAAATATACACTTTCAGCCACTTCATCAGTTTCTGATACGTACGGTGGATTTGAGATAATTAAATCGTATTTCTCAGTGATATTTTCATATAAATCCGATTTAATTAAATTGATATTAGCTTCATTCATTTTCATATTTGATTCAGCAACCGCTAATGCATCTTCGCAGATGTCAGTTGCATCAACTTCGTATTTTTTTTCTAAATTTAATGTAACCCCAATACAACCACTACCAGTACCGATTTCTAATACCTTTAAATCGTTTGGTAATTTTTTAACTACCTTATCAACTAAGTATTCAGTTTCTGGTCTTGGGATTAAAACACGTTCATCAACTGTAAATCTTCTACCATAAAAATTAGTTGATCCAATAAGGTATTGAATTGGGACGTTTTCTAAAACGTGAAAATCTAGAAGTTCTAAATAATCTTCAGCTTTTTCATCAGTTATTTCTTTATCATAATTAATAAAAATGTCACTATATGACATTTCTAACAAACCAGAAAGTAACAACTTAGCCGCTGTTGGTTCTTTATTGAATTCTTGAGTTTTTTCGTACCCCAGTTGGAGTAATTCTCTAATTATCATTGTTCACTCATTAATAATTGTTTTTGATATTCGTTAATTAACGGTTCTAATATCAAATCTAATCTACCTTCCATAATGGCATCTAATCTTTGAACAGTTAATTGAATTCGGTGATCACTGACGCGATTTTGCGGATAGTTATACGTTCTAATTTTTTCACTGCGATCACCAGTACCAATTAAACTTTTTCTTAATTTTTCATCTTTAGCTGCTTGTTCATCTAAAACTTTTTGATATAAGCGTGCTTTTAAAATAATAAATGCTTTATCTTTATTTTCATGTTGACTCTTACCATCTTGACACGTTACCACCGTGTTAGTTGGTAAGTGAGTTAACCTTACTGCTGATTTAGTAGTATTAACTGATTGTCCACCAGGTCCACTTGAGTTATATGTATCAACTTTGATATCATTCCAATCAACATTAATGTCAACTTCTTCAGCCTCTGGCATTACTAATACGGTCGCAGTTGAAGTATGAATTCTTCCTTGTGATTCTGTTTCAGGAACTCTTTGAACGCGGTGTACGCCTGCTTCATGTTTTAAAAATGAATAAACTTTATTTCCTGAAATCATAAACTCAATTGAAGTAAAACCGCCCATAACACCATCATAAGCGTTTAAAACTTCTACTTTCCATCCCATTGAATCAGCATAACGATGATACATTCTAAATAAATCTCCGGCAAAAATATTACCTTCATCTCCCCCTGCTGCTCCTTTAATTTCCATGATGATGTTTTTATCATCATTTGGATCTTTTGGTAAAAGTAGAATTCTTAGTTTTTCCATAAGTTTGTTTAAAGTTTCTTCTTTTTCAACAACTTCAACTTCAGCCATTTCGATTAAATCTTTATCTTTTTCAATTTCCAAAAGAGCAATTAAATCATCTAATTCTTCGCGATTACGTTTAAAAAGACGGTAGGTTTCTACCGTTTCTTGAATTTGCGAAATCTCCTTTAGGGTTTTTGTCATTTCAGCAACATCTGAAATTTCATCAATAAGTTTTTGTTGGAGTTTTTCATAAGTGGATTCAATTAACTTTAATCGATCGAGCATTTTCTCACCTTGTATAATTTTATCATATATTATAATCATTTACAAATGATTAAAATTAGAAAACCATTACCAAAAAATTAAAGTTTATCTATAAGATAAAAATTTATTTCTATTATTTTTGTATAAAAAAGACTTTGAGCGTAATTCAAAGCCTTTTTTATGTTAATTTTCTCTTTGTTCAATTTGATAAAATCTAGATTGTTGTCTAGCAAATCTAAATTTTAATTCAACGCCAGACATACCTTGACGGTTTTTAGCAATGATTACGTCAATTAAACCAGTAGGTTCACTACCGTCTTTAATATAATAATCATCACTGTGTAAGAAAATTACAATGTCTGCGTCTTGCTCAATACTTCCAGATTCTCTTAAGTCAGAAAGTACTGGTTTGCGATCGTCACCTTTTCTTTGTTCAACACTTCTTGAAAGTTGCGACAAAGCAATAATCGGAACTTTTAATTCTTTAGCTAATTGTTTTAAACTTCTTGAAATTTCTGATACAACTTCTTGTCTGTTAGAATGTCTTGCTGAACTTGGTGATAGTAATTGTAAATAGTCAATAATGATTAAATCGAGTTTTCCTTCATTTTTATATCTTCTACACTTAGCTCTTAATTCACCAACTTTAGAAGCAACTGAGTCGTTAAAATGAATACCGTAATCTTGAAGCATATTAATAGTAGCTCCAAGCTCTTTCCACTCCTCAGGGCGTAAGGTCGCTTTTCTTAATTTCATATTATCAATACCTGATAAGTTAGATAACATTCTACCAACAATTTGTTCATTACTCATCTCTAAACTAAACAGTGCAACATGTTTAGTTTCACCTTTAGAACTTGGTCTTGCTACGTTTAACGCAAGGTTAATCGCAAATGCAGATTTCCCCATTCCCGGTCTTGCGGCAATGATAATTAATTCCTCTGGTTGAAATCCAGTAGTAACATCATTAAGAGATGAAAAACCAGTATTTAATCCAGTTACTTTTTGACCTAATTTCCCAACTTTTTCAAGTTTTGCATAATATTGATTAGCGACAACCCCAACATGCTCAAAATCGCTTGTTTTACGGCTTGTCGATAGTTCGTAGACTTGGCGTTCAACTGCTTCTAAATACTCTTCTGCTGTTTGATTTTGGCGGTATCCTGATTCAACAATTTCACTTGATACTTTAATAATTCTTCTCTTTAAAGAAGCATCTAAAATAATTTCTAAATAAGTTTCGAAACCATCAGCAGATGGTGTTAGTTCTGATAGGAACTTTAAGTAGTCTAATGAAATTGTTCCTAGTGATGGATTTTCTTGAAAAAATTCACCAACTGATACATAATCAATTTCTTTTTCGCGTTCGTAAAGAGACTTCATTGCTGTAAAAACGATTGCGTTGTTTTTACTAAAAAAGTCATCTGCTTGTAACATATCTGCTGCCGTAACTATTAAACTAGGCTCAACAAAGATTGAAGCTAGTAAGTTGGTTTCGGCTAAGTCAGCACTTGGTAATTGACGTTGCACAATATCACCTACTTCTCTACTACGTGCACATCAAATGATGCTTCTATATCTTTATATAAATTTACAGTTGCAGTATAAATACCAACTGAGTTGACTTCTCCAACTAATTGAACTTTCTTGCGATCTAAAACGATTTGGTTTTGAAGTTCAAATGCTTCTACAATTTGTTTAGTTGTAACAGCACCAAACATTTTACCGTCATGTCCAATTTGAACACTTACTGTAACTGATTTAGAATCGATTTCTTTCTTAAGTTGTTTCATTACTTCTAAATGTTGTTGTTCGCGTTTCATTTGGTCTTCAAGTTTTTGGTTAAGTTTTGCTAAGTTTTCCTCATTAGCGATAACTGCTTTCTTGTTTTTAATTAAATAGTTACCATAACCAGAAGCTACTGTAATAACTTCGTCTGCTTTTCCTCTATTTTTAACATCTTCTAATAAAATAATTTCCATTTCTTCACCGTCTCCTCCATATTCTAAATCTAGCAAGTGTTTTATGTTTAAATAAACTTCATGAACACTTGTTCCCTTAATTTGAGCAGCTGCACCTGTTAAGTGACCGCCCCCACCAATTTCTTCCATTAACACTTGTACGTTAACGTGTTGAATTGATCTAGCACTAACACCTACAGTTTCTTTATCTAAGTAAGTAATTGTAAATGCGGCGTCAATTCCGTCTATTTGTAACATCTCGTCTGCTACTTGAGCAAGTAACACACGATCACTATATATTTCATCACACACCGAGAATGCAAATCTATCTAAGAAAACTTCAACTTTACCAATTATTTTATTGATTTCCATTAATCGTTTCTTATCTTTTCTTAACCACAAATTAACTTCGCTAGGATCAGCACCATATTCTCTTAAAGTAGATGCCACTTCAAAAGTTCTTGTTCCGATTCTATTTAAAAAGTTATTTGTATCAACTACTAATCCCGCATACATTACTGATGCTTCAAGTGGTGTAATTAAAACATCTCTACTATAAAATGGTATTAACTCAACTAATAACTCAATCGTTGATGACGCGTATGATTCAACATATGAGAATACCGCATCAAATGGAGCATCAGCGCTACTTCTATGATGGTCGATAACCGCGATATTTTTCGCTTTTTCATAAACTTCAGGACTTGAAACAATCTTTGGTGATTGCGTATCCAAAATAATTACTAGCGTATTATCATTCATCATTCTTGCCGCTTCTTGGCTCGTTACTAAGTATTCATATAAGTCAGGTTCCTCAGATGTTAAAATTTGACTAACTTTATTAACTGTTGCGTCAACACGGTCAATATCAAAAACAATTTTCGCTTTATCTAGTGCATGCGAACGAATCATCTGTAGCATCGCAATCATCGATCCAAAAGCATCAGTATCAGTTTGGATATGCGACATAATCAATACGTTTGATGCTTTATCAACTAGCTCTTTTAACGTTTGAGCGTTAACTCTAGTGTTAACTTTAGAGTGTGTTGCTGAAGCGTCTTGCTTAGCACCAAAATAAGCAATCTTTTGGTGTTGAATATTAACTACTACTTGGTCGCCCCCACGTCTTTCTGCAAGTTCAACTGCACTTTGCGCGTAACTTCCAATTAATTCATATTCAACATCCCAGCTAGCAATACCAATAGATACGGTAACTTTAACGTTATGTAACTGTGATACGTCTCTAATCTTTTCTAAAATCGTGAAATTATCTTGAATCATTCGATCTAAGTTTTCACGATAAACATTCATTACTAATCTTTCATCACTAAATGTTTTTAAAAAACCATCATATTCGCTAACCCAGTCAGCAATAATTCCTAAGTATTCACCTTTGATAGTTGATTGTTCTGAAACGTCTAAACCAGCTAACGCTTCATCTAAGTTATCTAAATAAATTAAACCAACAGCTGGAATGCGGTTATGATATTTCTCAATAATTTCTTCACGTTTAGTAACGTTAAAGAAATATGCTGAGTTTAATTCTTTATTGTAGATGATGTCGTATTTTTCTTTTCCGACCGTAATTGTGAAATTGTGAATTCCCTCGTGTATATTTGCTGGTATCTCTTCAGAAATATCACTCATATGTTTACCAATTGATGATTGACCAAATACTCCAACAGCGAAATTATTCGCCCACTTAACATCTTCATCTTCACCAAATACTAATACTCCAACTGGAAGTTCGTTAAATAATTCATCCCCAACTTGGCTTACATGATAAGAAAGTTGCGTCCAAGCTTTTAATCTATTTTGTAAGTTGTTGATTTGTTGTTGTTTGCTATAAATCGTAATGATAACGATTGAACTTGCCAGCAAGGCAAACCCAACAAATAACGATATAAAGGCTAACGTATCTTCAATCGCTAGTGTAATATCAATTTCAACAAAGAAAAAAATTAGACTTCCAATCATAAACAGTATTGAAAAACCTAAATAGATCCACCTTTTCATTTGTCCACCTCTTTCTTCGTAATATTATTTTAACACATATATTAGATTAAAGTAATTGAAACTGCTGAATTTAATAAATTTTATTAAATTTCAAATTGTATTTTAAAAATGTAAAAAAAAGTGGCACTAATTTTAGTGCCACTTTGATAATTATTATTCTTTAACAAATGGTAATAATGCCATATGTCTTGCACGCTTGATTGCAGTAGCAAGTTGTCTTTGCCATTTAGCACTTGTACCTGTTACTCTTCTTGGTAGAATTTTACCTCTATCAGTAATAAATTTCTTTAATAATTCAACATCTTTAAAATCGATGTGAGTAACTTTATTTTGTGTGAAATAACAAACTTTACGACGTCTTTTGAATCCGCCTCTTCTTTGTTGCATCTTTATTCCTCCTTAAAATGGTAAATCGTCTTCAACTGATAATTTGCTAGTTGCTTCGAAGAAATCGTCTTCGTTATTTGAACTAGTGTCTTCAGTTTTCGTTTCTAAAAATTGAACTGAATCACAAACTACTTCAGTGATATAGCGAGTTCCTTGATCTGATTCATATGTACGTGTTTGAATCCTGCCGTCAACGCCTAATAATGCACCTTTTTGAACATATTTAGCTAAATTTTCAGCTTGTTTTCTCCAAACAACACATTGGATAAAATCAGCTTGACGCTCACCTGTAATTGAATCTAGGTAAGGTCTATTTACTGCTAAAGTAAAACTAACAACCGGAATATTCGATTGTGTATACTTTAATTCAGGATCTCTAGTGATTCGTCCTACTAATACTACTCTGTTTAACATGATTATTCTCCTTCTTTAACTATGATATAGCGAATAACGCTTTCGTTGATTCTGATTAAACGGTTAAATTCGTTAATTCCTGGAACATCAGCTTCAACTTTAAGCCATACATAGTAGCCTTTTTTATGTTTTTCAATTTCATAGGCTAGATCACGTAGACCCCACTCTTTGAACTCTAAAACGTTAGCATTGTTAGAAGTTAATACTTCGTTGAAGTAAGCAACTACTTCTTTAATCGCTTCTGATTCTAAAGATGGTCTAATGATGTACATTATTTCATACTTTCTCATTTTTCTTTTCCTCCTTTTGGTCTATTGGTCACTAAAGTGACAAGGTTTTACAACGTTTATTATTTTAACACATCGAAACTTATATTACAAGTAATATAGGTTATTTATTAATTTATTCGAATATCTTCACGTGATGAGTTTTATATATATACTTTTTCATTAAATGTAACTTTCATTGACATAAATTTATTATCTTTTGTTTCAACGAAAGTAATTAAAATTTGATAGGATGTGTTTTCTCGTTTAATAGTTCCTTCATAATAATTGTTTTTTATTTCTACCGACTTATCATACTGTTTGTTTTGGATATATTTAGAAGAACATCCAACTAATACAACCAAAAAACAAGCCAAAAATTAGTTTTCTTAATAGTTTTTTCATTGTATATCACCCCTACAATATACTCATTACATATATTCGAAGTCAAGAACAGTATCTAAGGCGTTTCTTGTAGTTATTCAATTAAATCAATAATTGATTTATAAGTAAAATTAACAGCCTCTTCAAAATTTTTCAATCTGATTTTGGAATTTAATGTTATTTTAAGAACTTGGTTTTTGTCTTTAGTCCTTATTGAAACATAAGCAAGTTGTTTTGGGATATCCTCCTCATATGTAGGTCCGGCATTACCAGTTATTGATACATATATATCGGCTTTTGATATTTGTTGTAATCCATCATTCATTGCTTCAGCAACTTCTTTGGAAACCACTCCGTATTTATCAATTATCGAAGCTGGTACTTTTAAAATATCCTTTTTGGCTTCAGCACTATAAACAACGTAAGATCGTTTTAAGATTTTACTAGCGCCTGAAAATTTTACTAAATTTGCCGATAGTAACCCGCCAGTTATACTTTCTGCGAAAGTGATTGTTAAGTTTTTGGTTGTTAGTAAATCAAATAGTTTTTGACTGTACATGTCATTCTCCTAGCTTAAATAATTTTTCAGCATTTTGTGTAGTAATTTTTGCTACTTCTTCATACGATAAGTTTAATAATTCTGCAAGTTTAATCGCTACATACTTAACATATGCGGGTTCATTTCTTTTACCTCTATGAGGATCTGGCGCTAAATAAGGAGCGTCAGTTTCAATAATAATTTTATCTCTTGGCACGTGTTTAACGGCTTCTTGAAGTTCTTTTGCGTTCTTAAAAGTTAAGACGCCGCCTAATCCTAAATAGAAGCCCAAATCAATAATTTTACGTGCTTCTTCAAGACCTAAGGTGAAACAGTGAAATACTCCACTAACCCTACCTTTATATTCTTTTAGTATTTCATAAGTTTCTTCAAAAGAATTTCTAACATGAATGATTAATGGAAGATTTTTCTTGATTGCAAGCTCAATATGCTTGCGAAACATTACTACTTGTTCCGGTAAAGTCTTTTGGTTTTCGGTCCAATACAAATCAAGACCAGTTTCACCGATTGCTACAACTTTTTGGCAATCCACATATTTTAAAACATCATTAAAAGAATGAGTTGCGGCATTACTGGGATGAACTCCAACAGATGCTAATAAATTATATTTTTTTGCAATCTCTATTGCCACTTCATTAGTTTTACCGCCAATCCCAACAATAACCATGGATAAAACATCGTTATCTTTGGCATTTTTTACTACCTCATCTAAACGATCTTTAAATTCATCTATATTTAAATGAACATGTGTATCAATTAACATCTATTCTTCCTTAATATCATCAAATTTTAAAATTGGATTTCTTGCAGCCGAAACTTCATCTAATCTTCTTACTAATGTATGATGCGGTGCTTCTTTTAATAACTCTGGTGTTTCTTTAGCTTCTACACTAATTTGTTTCATTACATTAATAAAATGATCTAATGTTTCTTTTGATTCAGTTTCAGTAGGTTCAACCATTAATGCTTCTGGAACAATTAACGGGAAATATACGGTTGGTGGATGAACTCCGTAATCAAGTAATCTTTTAGCAACATCTAAAGTTTTAATTCCTGTTGATTTATCAACTAGTCCGTCAAAGACTACTTCGTGCATACAAATATCATTAATTGCAACTTTATATTCATTTTCTAATGATTTTCTAATATAGTTAGCATTAAGTACAGCAAGCCCTCCTACTTTAGATAAATTTTCATTACCTAATGTCTTAATATAAGCATTCGTTTTAGCGATAACTTGGAAGTTACCGTAAAAACGTCCAATTTTTCCTACTGATTTTTTAGGATTATAAAACTGATATTTATTTCCTTTTTTCCTAACTATTGGACTTGGTAAAAAGTCAAATAATTCTTTAACTACTCCTACCGGACCAGCTCCTGGTCCACCACCACCATGTGGTGCTGATAGAGTTTTATGAACGTTTAAGTGAACGATATCAAATCCCATATGGGCTGGTTTACCTTGACCTAATAACGCATTTAAATTAGCACCGTCATAATATAGTAATCCGCCGCAGTCATGAATTAATTTGGAAATCGTTAAAATATCTTTTTCAAAAATTCCTAAAGTATTTGGATTAGTTAACATAATACCAGCAACTTCATCAGATAGTAATGTTTTTAAATCATCAACGTTTACAGTACCATCAGCATTTGACTTCACTTCTAAAATTTCAAATCCGGCTACTGCTGCACTGGCTGGGTTAGTACCATGTGCACTATCAGGAATAATAATTTTATTTCTCTTATAATCTTTTCGAAAGCGGTGATACTCTTTAATAATCCATAATCCTAGTAATTCACCGTGAGCTCCGGCAAACGGAGCAAGTGAAAAATAATCCATTCCGGTTATATCACGTAGTAATAAATCCGTTTCATACATTAACTCTAAAGAACCTTGATTAGCACTTTCAGGAGCTAGTGGATGAGATGCTGCGAAATGTACAAGCGAAGCCATTTCTTCGTTAATCTTTGGATTATATTTCATCGTACAAGAACCAAGTGGATAAAATCCTGTATCAACCCCAAAGTTCTTATTACTTAAGTTAGTATAATGCCTTACAACCATTGGTTCACTAACTTCTGGTAAGTTAACTCTTGTTGATCTTTTTAAGTTTTTAGGTAGCTTAGAAAGATTATTTGTCTTAGTGTATAAATCATGCCCAATTTGACCTTCGTTTGATATTTCAAAAATAATTTTATCGTAGCGCATCTTCTAACACCTCCACAAATTTATCAATTTTAGCTTTATTTAGTTTTTCAGTTGCTGCAAACATAACTAAATTATTCTCTAATGGAAGACCAAATAAATAACCTTTATTTAGCATCTTCTTTTCAACTTTTTTCACATCAAAATTTGCTCTTAAAACAAACTCTTTAATAAAGTTATCATTAAATACTTCACTAAAGTGTCCTGTCTTTAATAATTTTAGTTTTAGATAATGAGCGTTAGTATAAGAAATTTCGTTAACTTTTTCCAGTCCGTCTGGTCCCATTAATGATAAATAGATAGTAACCCAAAGTGCCATTAATGATTGGTTAGAACAAATATTAGATGTAGCTTTATAACGGCGGATATGTTGTTCTCTTGCTTGTAACGTTAAGACAAATCCTCTTTTGCCATCAACATCATGAGTCATCCCAACGATTCTTCCCGGCATCTTTCTCATTAATTTTTTATCAACCGCCATATATCCGACATATGGTCCACCAAAAGATAGTGGAATTCCTAACGGTTGACCGTCACCAGTTGCAATATCAACTCCGTATTCTTTTGGTGATTTAATAACTGCTAATGTTGACGGGTCATTATTCATAATAAATAATGCCCCTTTTTCATTAATCACTTCTTGGAAATCTGAATAATCTTCAACTAATCCAAAATAGTTTGGATTTTGAACTACTACTGCTCCAAAATTATCACTTTGTGAAATATATTTTAATGACGTTGCCCCGTTTTGATGAGGGATCATTTCAACTTCAATATCTTGATATCTTGCATAAGTTTCAATAACGCTTACAATACTTGGATCAACAGTTTCACTTACTAGTACTTTATCTTTTCTTGTATGATTAAGTGCTAATAAAACTGCTTCAGCAGTTGATGTAGCACCATCATACAT
Organism: Acholeplasmataceae bacterium; assembly: GCA_012837585.1. Lineage (GTDB taxonomy): Bacteria > Bacillota_I > Bacilli_A > Acholeplasmatales > Acholeplasmataceae > DUQW01. The sequence goes on along the minus strand of DUQW01000017.1, from coordinate 3,010 downwards.
CGACGCATTAGCAACATCAAGACCTGTAAGTCTAGTAATCATTGTTTGAAATTCAAAAATATATTGAAGCGTTCCTTGAGATATTTCTGGTTGATAAGGTGTATAAGAAGTTAAAATTTCGCCTCTTTTTACTAAATAAGGAATAATTGATGGAGTTATATGATCATATGAACCTGCGCCGCGATATATTTCAAGTATTTTATTTTTACTAGAAATAGAGTTAAAATTTTCTCTTAACTCGTGCTCACTTAAAGGTGCTCCTAAATTAAAGCCGCTTGTCTTTTTAATACTTTTTGGAACAACCTTAAAAAGGTCATCAACCGATTTTACTCCAACTACTTCAAGCATTTCATTTATATCTTTTTCGGTGTTTGGAAAATATTTGAATGTTTTCATTTTATTTTAAAATTAAATCCTTTAATTCTTCTTCTTTAATACCAGTTAAAACAATAATATAGTTTTTTAGTGGATCTTCGTTTAATAATTCCGGATTATCTTCTAGTAGTTCGTTTACTTCATAAACTTCACCAGAAATTGGCATATATAAATCGCTTGCCGCTTTAACTGATTCAACTGCACCAAAAGATTCTTCTTTTTTAAAACGATCTCCAACTCTTGGTAAATCAACAAATACGATGTCTCCTAATTCGTTAGCTGCATATTCAGATAATCCAACATACGCTAATCCGTCTTTAATTAATACCCATTCTTCAGTTTTAGTGTAATATCTCATTTCATTTACTCCTTTTTATAAATATTTTTTTCTTCTTACTTTAGCTTTAATCATTTTTCCTCTAATCTCAATTTCTACTTCTTGACCAAATTTATATTTGCCTTGAAGTAGTGCGTTAGCATATGAGTTTCTGGTTCCAGGAATCATAAATCCTGATGTAACAAATCCAATATGTTTTCCGTCCAGGAAAACTTCATGACCTTGTCTGGCAATACCGCGGTCGATTAACTCAAGACCGTAAACTTTTTCTTCTAAGTTTTCTTTTTGTTTTAAAAGAGCTTCTTTTCCAACAAAATGTTCTTTTTCAAAGTCAATCGCGAAATTCATTCCGGCTTGAACTGGCGAGATATAATCGGCCATTTCATGCCCGTATAATGGTAATCCCGCTTCAAAGCGTAATGTATCTCTTGCTCCTAGTCCAGCTGGATCAACACCCTCTTTTAATAAGTCTTTTACTAGTTTAATAATTTTATCTGGACTACTATAAATTTCAAAGCCATCTTCTCCTGTATAACCACTTCTTGAAACGATAAATCCATTTAAGTCAACAAACTCCATATATTTTAAATCTTCGAGTTTAAAGTGTTTTTCTAAAGCTTTTTCTGAGTTTGGTCCTTGAACAGCAATGGCGGCAATACTATCATCTAAATTATTAATTTCTACTTCATACGATTTACTTTCTTCAAGTAAATAATTATATAAAGTATCAGTATTAGCGGCATTACAAATTAACAAAATCTTATCAGGTGAATATTTATAAGCCATTAAATCATCAATAACTCCACCATCCGGGTTACATATTACTTGGTATTGCATACCGTAGTCTTTAGTTTTTTCGATATTGTTTGTTGAAACATAATTTAAAAACTTAGTTGCGTCATTACCAGTAATAAAGATTTTACCCATATGTGAAATATCAAAAAAAGTTACATTATTTCTTGTCGTTTGATGTTCACTAATAATTCCTTTTTCAAAATTGACAGGCATAAAAAATCCTGCATACTCAACAAACTGGCCACCAGCCTCTTTTAAAGTTTCATAAAGTGGGGTTTTCTTTAGCCAAAAAGGGATGTTTTCACTCATTTGTATCTTGTCCTTTCAATAAATTTAAAAACTCTTCATTTGTCATATTTTCAATATAATTAGATACATCTATTGGTAATTCTAAAGATTTTAAATCAAAATTTATTAAACTTTTCTCTAATTGATTAACTTCTTCTTTTTCAAAGAAGTCTCCTAACACTTTCATTGCTTTTATTATACCATTATGTAACTGATAATTTAAGACTACTTCGCCAAAATTATATCTTTTTCTTTTAATTTCGGGATAAATTAATTTATCTTGATAAATCCATTCAATCGTTTCAAACTCTTTTTTATAATTATTAATTATTTTTTCTTCTTCTATTGATAAATTCTTTTCATTTTGATTAAGATATTTTTCAAGTAAACAAATAAATTCTTCTCTGCTTAAGTTAACTAAATTAGATAAATTAGTTACTCTTGATCGAACAGATTTAACTCCTTTGGATTCTAGTTTTTCTTTAGTTGGAGTTAAAACTTTTGACATTTTTCCTAAATCAGTATCAAAAAGGATGGTGCCATGTAAAACCCTTCCGTCTTTTGTTTGATAGTAAGCATTACCGGAAAATTTATAACCATTAATTAATATATCATTTCTTCCGGAAAACTCAGCGTCAAGCCCTAAAATTTTTAAAAAGTCTTTAATTTTATTAAGTGAATAAAAATAAAGATCATCTTTACTTAACGTTTTAGAAATAAATGTATATTTAATACATCCTTCATCAGAATATACTGCTCCCCCTCCTGATTGGCGTCTAAATAATCCGATATTATTTTTTTCTAACGCTTGTTGGTTAATTTCTTGATTAATAATTTGATGTTTTCCAATAATTACTGCTGGAAATACTGTCCATAAAAAAGAATAATCTCCGTCAATCGTTAAAAGATATTTTTCTAATGCAAAGTAAAATGAATCTTTTTGTCTTCCGTATTTTTTCAAATTAATATATTTCATAAATTTCGCATACCTCTAATACAAGTTTACGTTTTTACATATAGAAAATCAAACTTTTTTTACACTTTTCCATATAATAACATAAAAAAAAAGAGAGCTATTTAGCTCTCTTTATGTGTAAATTATTGGTTTTTGGCAGCTTCAACTAATTGTAAGTATGATTGTGGATCAAGTGATGCTCCGCCAACTAATGCACCGTCAATATCAGACTCAGCTAATAAGTCTTTGATATTTTTAGG
>DUQW01000090.1 GCA_012837585.1 Acholeplasmataceae bacterium | reverse complement strand
TTTTTATATTTTTATTTAACTAGTTTTCTTAATTTATCTAAAATAACAACCATTGCCCATGTATCACGCTTACAATATGCAAGTAAGGAAGCAATTGTCTTATCATATGTATCCTTAGACATATTTGATAGTTTAGAAAATTCTAAAACTGCATCAGTTCCTCTTTTAACTTCTAAGTCTTGATAAGTTAATTCTGGAGCAAACACTGGTAAAACCTTTTTAATTGAATAACTACCATTTAGTTCTTTATCATAAAACAAAATGCGATTTGGTGCGGTTTCTTCTGGAAATATTGAACTGTTTCCTTTAATTATATGCATTAAGTCAAATGCTTTTTCAACAAAAGGTTCTATTTTTTCCTTATATTGAGGATTATTGTCTAAATAATTTCTAATTACCGCTTTTTCAAAAGAAACATTATATGCCAAAATCATTCCATTAGGATCTTTTAATTCTGAAAATAATACCTCAAATAATTCATCACGGCAATCATGTTTGTGGTCTTTGGCAAGATATTCAACATGATTTTTATGCTCATCACAAACGCCAGGTTCATATTCAATATGAAGTGAGAATTGAAAAGGTGATTGCTGGTAGCATTTTTCATCTTTAAATCTTGGTAGTGGTGGCGCAAATGTTTCAAAATCTAAGTGATATATTGGATATTTAATTAAATTAATTCCTTTTCGAATATTATCATAATCAATATATTGTTTATTTTCTAGAATGGATTTAAGCTGAATTTTTTGTTGCGGATAATATAAATTTTCATCTTTAAAATCAGTAATTCTTGTATATCCTTTCTCAATTAATTCAAATCTTTGAGTTTTATTTTTTGGAGTATCTCCTGGCATTACAAATCCGTGATGACCGCATATAAAATTCATAATACTATTTTCACTTGGAATATCATGATCTTTTTGACATATCAACTTATAAAATGGACATTCACGAGTTTTTTTAAGCATGCAATGTTTACCAATTGGCACTTTACTTTGATTAACATTGTTTAATCTTTCTACTACTGTATCAACCAGCTTGATAACATCAGGCATAATTTCTTCAGTTAACTTTGTTAAATCAAAGATACTGATGATATTATCACCATAATCATTATTGCCAAATTTATCTTTTTTACCATCATATACATATAAACTGTTTAAGACAGCTAACATATATTTAATCGGTTTTTTAGGTTTATCTGGATTTTGTTCAATAACAAATCTTTGGAAGGCAAGGTCAATAACCATTCTTCCTAAATCGTGAAACGGATCTTTAAAAGGTTTTTCATCAACTGGCTTACAATCAGGCTCCATTTCATGGTTTCTTCGATAAATTTCACCATATTGTTTAAATAAAGGGTTACGTTTGCCGCCTTTTTCTATTAATTTTCTACTAGTTGTAGATTTAACCTCACATACATAAATAGTATCATCATTTTCTAAGTAAGCATCAAGGAAACAATGGAATTTATAACCTTCATAATTAGATTCAAAGTGTTTTTGGTCTTTTAACTGATTACCATAGGTAATAGTTCCACCAAAAAGATTATGTAGTTTATTAGCCGCTAAAACTTCTATTTTTAAGAAATCTTCATCAAATGCACTTTCTACATTACCTGAAACTAAATCTTCATATAATTCAGCATCATCTAATTGCTCATAATCGTAATCCATATCGTTATAGCGCGATTCAAACATCGCTCTTAATGACTCTAGTTTCTTATATTCGTTTTCTTCTGAATAAATAGCATCAATCGAATCTGGATCAGTAGTTACGATTGCTTTATTTTTATCGCGATATATAGTATATAGCGCCGCAAAGCGATCACAACGAATTAAATTTAAAAACCTAGATTTTGAAATTTGCATCCTTTCACTCCTTACTCATTAGATAGTACTAATGTAAATGCTCGTTTGTTATTAGTTTTATTTGTAATAATAAAAACTACTTTTTCATCTAAATATCCTTTACTAACTTTATACTCATCTCCAAGCACCATTTCTTTTTGAAAGTATAATTCTAAAGTGTTATAATTTTTGAGTTTTTCGATTTCTTCTTGAGTAATTGAATTATAAATATATTCAACATACTTTAAGTGATTTACATGTCCTAAGATATCAATATCAGAGTTTAAGACTTTACCAGAAAAAATATCTTCTACTTCTAAATCATTTTTAAAATTAGTGTTCAATTCTACTAAATGAGTAATTTTTTCTGTAAGTCTATTAAAAGGTAGTTCTTTACTTCTATACACTGATCTATCTTTTATATCCATTAAAATTGAATATGATGCTCCTTGAATTTGGGCATTATCATTAAAAATATCAACTTCACGTCTATAATATGGTCCTCTTTGACCTGAATACCAAGTTGTGCCAAAAATATCTTCATGGACAAGCAGTGGTTTATTTATTTTTAACTTCATTGAAATTAAAACCCATGCATATCGGTCTTGAATTAATACGCCAACTCCTTGATCGGTTTCTTTTAAATGTTCAAATGCTAAATTTGAATAAAGCTTTGGATAACCATATAATTTTAACCCATGTTTATCAAAGTCGTTAATGTTTAGATAAATGCTATATTTCATAAGGACACCTCAAGTTTATTATACAAAAAAAATTGGCCTAAACCAATTTATTTTGTAAATTATTGTAGATTATCTTAAATTTTATAATAAAATAATATTTTATTATTCATTTTTTAACAAAATGCCATATAACATCTTATCCAAACCGTAAAACTCACGTTCCTCGGCTCTAAATAAATGAATAATAACATCTCCCATATCAACTAAAACCCAACCACTTGATTTTCCTTCGATATTTTTGATTTCATCTTTAAATTCTTGTTTTAAATTATTAGCAGCAGCATTAGCTTGACGTTCGTTTACTGTTGCGATTACGAAATAATCGTAAAACGGAGATGTTTTATTAAAATTGTATACTTTAATATCTTTTACTTTTAAATTGTCTAAAATTTCTACTACTTTTTGATATTTCTTCATAAATTCTCCTTTTCAGTTTGATAATAAATTAATGTTTTTATTTGATCCGGATGTGGAAATAAATTTTTACTTTCAATATGTTTAATATTAGATTCTAGAGCATATAATAAAGCTTCATCCAAATCTTTTAACGCTAGATTATATATTTTTCTAGCTTCTTCATGTAATCGATTAGGCTCACATTTATCAGCAATAAATATTATTTTATCTAATTTAGTGGCATTGGGTCTTGCCCAAGTGTGATATCTTATTGCATTTAATACTTCTTCGCTTGTATTTGGAAACATTTCTTTTAATGCCAAAGCGCCACTATATGGGTGATATAAATAAGTTTTATTATGATTTTTCTTAATAAAATCATCAGATAAGTATTTTCTGTGTTCTATAACGGAATCATACTTTGTATAATCATGAAATAGTGCAGCTATATAACAATCATGTTCATTAACTCCATGGATTCTACCAAGTTCAACTGCAACTTGAATAACACCTTTTGTATGATTGATTCTTTTGGGATGATCTTTTAATTTATCAAAGACTATTTTTTCTAAATCTTTCATAAGAAAAACGCCTCTTTCATACTAATATGTAGTCCTTTAGGAATTGTTAGTTCTAAGGTTTTAGGTCCCATTAAATGAATAATTCCAATATCAGCAATTGTAATTTGATATTTTTTATTGTCTGATATTTTAAACGTATGCTTTGTATATTCAAAATCTTTTAATAGTTGGTTTTCTAAATTTTGATAATTTACCATTTTAATCGGTAAGTTATTAAAATATGTGACAATTGAGCCATTACCATTTAATAGATGAAGTGCAAATATTTCATTAATTAAAATAGTTTCTTTGTCTTTTAAATTATAAATTACCGGTTTTAACTCACTTGTAGGAATAAGTTTTCGATATTCATTATAGTTCATTATATTGTGGATATAATTATCTTGGTATAAACCTGGTAAGTCATGGATATTTAAATGATTAAACTTCCTAGTAATCTTTTCTTGAGTTAGTCCAGCTTTAACATCTACCAGTGCTTCAGTGTTATTAGTTAGTGCATTTAATATGGTGGTTTTACCACTATTTTGAACTCCTAATAAATAAACATCCCGAACATTCTTATAACTTAATATATAATTTTTTAATTTATCGATATCTTCTTGATGAATTGCAGACATTAAGATGATATCTTGATACTCAGCGTGATATAAATTGGCTTCTTTTCTAATTCTTTCATATAGATAATTATAGTTAGTTTGTGGTGGTAATAAATCTAGTTGATTTACTACATATACTATCTTAAGATTTTCACCATATCGGTTAATTGGATATGTAAACATTAAATCAAGATATAAAACAGATGAAACAACTAACACCAATGACCCATTTTTAATATTAGGAATTTCCTTTGGATGATTATGAGTTTTGGAATCTTTATAATGTTTTAATCTAAAACAAGACATACAATAATCCATATCTAAATTTTTTGTATAACCTACTTCTTTCGGATCTAGTGATAACTTAGCTCCGCAACCTAGACACGTCTTATCTTGCATTAAAATCAATTAACCTTTCTAAAAATAAATTTGGATCTTTTTTGCTAATTTTTTTAATTAATAATCTTTCTCTAAAACGATTAATCTTAGTTGGAATACCTTCTGATTTAGGATCAATTGGATTAACTAAAATTGATTTAATTCCTAATTTATTAGCTCCAATAATATCTGTCATTAACTGGTCACCAATAGCACATACTTCCCAAACATTAGACTTAGTTAAAGCTAGTGCTTTATAATAAGCTTTCTTAAGTGGTTTTTTAGCATGAGCCATAAAATTAAAATTATTACCAACGGCTAACTTAGTTCTTCTGTAGTTGTTATTAGTGATAATTAAGACTTTAAAATCTTTTTCTAATTCTTTTAAAAAACTAATTACTTCAGTTGGTAAATAAGGTATATCATAAGGAATTAAAGTGTTATCTAAATCAAAAAACAAGGTCTTAATCCCCTTGTCTTTTAGATTTTGGTAATCTACTTTATATATATTTTCGTAAAAATAAGTTGGTACCTTAGTTATCATTTCTTACCAATGTTGACATTGACACTTCTAAAATTTTAACCGTAAAAATATTACCAGTTTCAGATTTAACTGTAACTTCATCGCCTACTTGACGGTTTCTAATAGCTTTTCCTAAAGGAGATTCTACCGAAATAGTACCTTTTGACGGATTAGCTTGTAAGTGTCCAACTATATCAAATTCACGTTCTAATTTTTGAGAAATAAATAAAAGTTTAACTCTTTTACCCATTCCTACTACATTATCATTAGTAGCTTTAATAATACGAACGTTTTTTAAAATGTATTCAATTTCTTTAATTCTAGCTTCAATTTGAGCTTGTTCAGTTCTAGCCGCATCATAATCAGCGTTTTCTGATAAGTCTCCTTGAGCTCTAGCTTCTTTTAAATTTTGTAAGTTTTCAGGTCGTTTTACATCTTTAAGATAATTTAATTCACCTTGAAGTTCTAAAACTCCTTCTTCAGTTAGGTCGTAAACACGTTTAGTCATAATATTTACCTCATTTCATTTAATACATCATTAATTATATCACGATAAAGATATTTATTATTATTTTATAATAAAATATTTATTATACTTTCACTTTTTTGAGTTTTTTCTGTACCTCATAATAATTAGGCATTAGTTTTTCTAATACTTGATAAAACTTTTTAGAATGATTCGCTTCAATAAAGTGAGAATACTCATGATAAATAACGTATTCTAAAAAGATTGGATCTAGCTTAGCAAGTTTTATAGAATAGATAATTTCTTTTTTATTAATAAAACATTTGCCGTAATAAGATTTAACATCTTTAATTTTAAATTTAACTAATTCTAGATTAAGTTTTCTAATTTGCATTTCCACTGTTGGTTCTAACTCTAGTATTTTATTAGTTAATTCTTGTTTGTAAAGCTTATTAATTGCTTCAGCTAAAGTTAGTTTTAATGGTTTATATAGGATAATTTTATTATCAATAATGTCGTAGTAAAATTTACTATCATCAATAACCTTTAAATTAAGTATCTTTCCAAAAAGTAAAATTTCATCTGAATTAAGCTTTATTTTTTTGTTTAGTTTTTGATAAAATTTATCAAACTCATTTTCTATTATGTTTAAGATGCGCTCCATTGGAACGTTTTTATTTTTAGTTATAACTAATAATTCAGGTTTAAAATGAAAATAAGTATGTTTGTTGTTTTTGATAATTACTTGATATTTAATTGTTTTACCATCTTTTGTATATGTATGGATCATAAAACTTTCCTTAACATTGAATATTTACTTACTTCAAAAGGCAGTTTAATGTAGACAATTTGTTTTGCGTGTCTTGCTACATCGATTTCCTCATAATCTTCATTTACCATATTATCTAAGATGAATGTTTGGTTTTCTTTATTAGGACTAAATATTTCAATGGTATCACCAAGTTCGAAATAATTTCTTTGTTCGATTTTAGCAATCATCGTCTCTTTATCAAACTCTTGAACAAGCCCAATAAAGGCTTGGTTAGGGCGTTCCCCTAAAAATTCATATAGTTGTTTGTCCGGTCCTATATCACCATCTAGATAACCAATTCCAGTAAGTCTATTTTCCGCTTTATATATTTCATCTTCATAAAATTTAAAGTCTTTTATAGTGCCAGTTTTAATATATTCATCAATTAACATACGATATGTTTTAATAACAGTTGAGATGTAGTGAAGACTTTTCATTCTACCTTCAACTTTTAATGATTTAACTCCAATATCGATTAATCTAGGAATTGCTTTAATGGCCATTAAATCTTTTGATGACATGGAAAAATACTCGTTTGAAACTTTTTCGTTATTATTATATAAATAATATTTCCAGCGGCATGAATGCGCACATCCACCTCTATTAGCATCACGATTAGTAAATGTATTAGATAGTGAACATCTACCAGAAAAGCTCATACACATTCCTCCATGTATAAATACTTCAATATCTAATAAATTTTTAGGAAGAGCATAAATTTCATCTAGACTTAACTCTCTACCCAATACAACTCTTTCAACTCCATATTCTTTCCAAAACATTAATGAATGTTTATTAATTGCAGATTGCTGAGTTGATAAGTGTATCTCTAAATTAGTATGTTGAAGAGCGGTTTTTATAATTAAAGGTGACGCGCATATAATAGCATCAACATTAGCATCCTCTAAAGCTTTTAAGTATTCAATTAGTCCACCAATATCTTCCTCATGAGGAATGATATTGGTTGTAATATATACTTTTTTACCTAGTGAGTGAGCAAACTTAACGCCTTCTTTTATCGTATCAATAGTAAAATTAGAGGCTCTAGCTCGTAATGAAAACTCATTTCCTCCAATATATACTGCATCTGCACCATAAATTAAGGCATATCTTAATTTTTCTAAATCTCCCGCGGGAGCTAATAATTCAATCATAAATTCTCCTTTAAATAAACAGTTTTCGTAGTATAAAAACCGTCATCCCAAGTTTCATTATATTTCTCTTTAATATCACTGATAATTGTTTCGTTATATCCATTTTGATATAAGGATAAAACTTTGATAGTGTATAAGTCATCTTTAAATAGTGAATTAATTACAAAATAATCAACTACTTCTTCAAGTTCATTTAAAACATTAAAACTATTTGTTACACGTGATCTAAAGACATGTGTACCATCATTATCTTCTAAAATTGGATATTTTTCACCAACTCTAGCTAATTCTTCTAGATGATATTTATTATTATCGCAAGATAAGTTTAAGTTGTAGTGCTTGCTAAAGTTAGAAATTAACTTTCTTTTAGAGTAAAACATACTAAAGTATCCGTGACCAGTTAAAAATAGTTTGTGTTTTTTATTTTTACCAATATCGATAATATCTTCAATTGTTATTTCTTTAGCAACAAAAGATCCCAAAATATTAAATTCATGTAAAAAATTAAAATCAAATTGATTTGTAGTAAGTGATTCACCTTCCCAAATGATTTTATTATTAAGTCCTTTTTCTATTAAAAAATGGACTAATCCAAGATCACTTGCAATAATACCCGTTAGATCTTTAATGTTTATCAGATTTAAAAAGTTATCAAGCTTTAAAAAATCTTCATCATAAAACATTTTATTTAATGATAAGAAAATATCTTTTTTATTATCATTCGCAAACTTGATAATTTCATTAATCTCTATTGGTTCAAATGAATTAGTAAGTCTTACAGAAAAAAGGCTATTACCGATAATATAGCCGTCAGCGTGCAGTAAATTTGTTAAGTTATCTTTATTATGTAATGTAACTAAATATTTCATTTCATTCTCCTTTTAGACACACTAATTCCATCTCCAACATTATAAATAGTTGTTGCAAATTCATCGTTATTCTCTAAAAATTCTTTAAATCTTTCGATCTTTTTAAGCAATTGTCTTGTTCCTCTTGAAACTTCATTAATATTTAAGTTATGAAAGTTTAAATTATCACAGACAATAATTCCGTTTTCATTAAGATTTATCTTAAATTTTTCAAAAAACTTTTGATATTGAGCTTTTGCAGCATCAATAAAGATTAAATCAAATTTTTCCGTAATCTCTAGTTCAAGTGCTTCAGCATAAATAACTTTAATATTTTCCTCTAAATTAGATTCTTTAATGTTATTTATAGCTTGTTCATACATAAAATAATCACGTTCAACCGTGATTATTTTAGTATCCAAATGAGCCATATTAATGGCGCTATATCCGATAGCTGTGCCAATTTCTAGTATTGTTTTTACATTATGAGTTTTAATTAATTCTAACAAAAACTCTAATCCTTCATCATTAATAATTGGCACATCATTTTTAATTGCGTATTCTTTTAAATTATAGATGAAGTTCTTCTTCATCTTCATAATAATGAGCCACTAATTCATCTAGCATTTCCCAATCTGCATCACTTGTAACATCTTCAAGTGTTCCTTCACCAGGTTTATTAGGATCTTCTACATAAATTGCAGCGCTTAATTCATTAGTGTCAGTAAACTCGAATACTACAAAGTTTCTGCCCTCTTCAGTTTCATGAGTGAATAAAATATTACAAACTATTTCTTCACCTAAATCATTTATTACTACAAATTGATCTTCTTTCATTTTAATACCTCACTTATTTCTTTAAAAAATTATATCATAAACTTATTTGTTTATAGAATTTAGATAGTTTTGTAAGATGATAGTTGCTGCAAGTTCATCTTTTAATTTTTTCTGTTTATCTCTTCTTACAGAACCTTTAATTAAAGTATCTAAGGCTTGTTTTGTTGAAAGTCTTTCATCCCACAGGATAACTTCTACATTAGATTTACTTTCTAAACATTCTTTAAACGAAACACTAATTTCGCCTCTGATACCTAAATCATTATTCATGTGTCTTGGTAAACCTAAGATGACATGAGTTATTTGGTGTTTTTCAATTAATGTTACTAAATAATTAACTGCTTCTTCATAATTATCTTCAGTAAAACGATAAGTTTCTAAATTAGAAGCAATGATCCCTGATGTTGAAATTGAAATACCTAAGGTTTTACTTCCTAAATCAAGGCCTAAATATTTATTCATTAATAATCTTGTATACTCTATTTAATGATTATAGTATTAAGCGAGTATACATTTCCTTTCTTAATATTTTATACTATAATCAAAATTAAGGCACTGTGGATTTGAGTCATTTATATGTAGCTTAGACTACCA
>DUQW01000089.1 GCA_012837585.1 Acholeplasmataceae bacterium | reverse complement strand
TTGCAGTTAGAAACATTGTTTATTTAAATCTATCAAAATTACCTCTTTTTGATGATTTATATAACACAAGGCAACATTTCTTCTTAGAAGAAATTAGAACTCGTTTTGGCATTACTGATGCCAAAAAGAAACAACTAATGAGATTAGTTTATGATGAAAGAGATTTAATCGAAAAAACGAAAAGAGCTGTCAATTCTTAAAATGAAAATAACTCAAAACTTTCAAAATCCAAATCCAACTTTATATTTAGTAGCTACTCCTATTGGCAATTTAGAAGATATTACTCTAAGAGCCATTAGAATCTTAAAAGAAGTAGACTACATTTTTTGCGAAGATACAAGACATAGTAGGATTTTGTTAGAGTATTATGATATTAAAAATAAATTAGATAGTTATTTTGAATTTAATAAAGAAGTTAAAGGAGAAAAAATAATTAGCTTATTAAGAGAAGGAAAAAGTGTTGCTTTAATTACTGATGCCGGAACACCAGGAATTAGTGATCCAGGATATGAAATTGCTAAATTAGCCATTGAATTAGATTTTAATGTTGTTCCTATTCCAGGTGCAAGCGCGATTCTTCCAGCTTTAATTACTTCAGGATTAATAATTCAGCCATTTACTTTCTTAGGATTTTTACCAAGAGTAGAAGAAAAACAAAAAACTTTACTTAATGACTATAAGTACCGAGCTGAAACATTAGTTATTTATGAAGCTAGTACGAGAATTTATAAAACATTAGAAAATATTTCTAATGTCTTAGGCAATAGAAACATTTCTATTGCTAGAGAATTAACTAAAAAGTTTGAAACGATAATTAGGGGAAGCATAAATGAAATTATTGAAAATAAACCTGATATTATCGGCGAATGTGTAATAATTGTTGAGGGCGGAGACCCGAAAGATTATTTTAAAGATTTAAATATAGATGATCACGTAAAACACTATCTTGAATTAGGATATAGTGAAAAAGATTCAATGAAAAGAGTCGCTAAAGACTTAGGCAAATCTAAGTCTGAAATATATGAATTATACAAAATTAGGAGAGAAAAATGAAAAAGAAGTACTATATTACCACAGCAATTCCATATAGTTCAGCAATTCCTCATATCGGAAATATTTATGAAATCATTTTAACTGACGCTATCGCTAGATTTAAACGATTAGAAGGTTATGATGTATATTTTCAAACCGGAACTGATGAACATGGTCAAAAGATTTCACAAAACGCTAAAAATAACGGTGTTGATCCACAAACATACGTTGATTTAATTTCAGGAGAGATTAAAAAAATCTTTGATTTAGTTGATATTAGTTATGACTCATTTGTAAGAACAACCGACGCTAGACACGTTCATTCAGTTCAACAAATCTTTGAAAAATTACTAGCTCAAGGAGATATTTATTTAGGCCAATATGAAGGTTGGTATTCAATTTCTGAAGAAGCTTTTATTTCTGAAAAAGACTTAGTTGACGGGAAAACACCTAATGGTGACGTTCCGATTTGGATGAGTGAAGAAGCTTATTTTTTGAAACTAAGTAAATACCAGAAACAATTAGTTGATCATATCAATAAAAATCCTAATTTTATCTTACCGGAATCTAGAAAAAATGAAATGGTTAAAAACTTCCTAGAAGAACCACTACTTGATATTTCAATTACTAGAACGGCATTTGACTGGGGGATTCCAACACTAACTGACCCAAAACACGTTGCATATGTTTGGATTGATGCCCTGTGCAATTATATTACTGGACTAGATTATTCACCAGAAAAAGAACCAGGCGAATTATTTAAAAAATACTGGCCAGCTGATTTACACGTAGTTGGTAAAGATGTTATGAGATTCCATGTTATTTTCTGGCCTATTCTATTACTAGCGTTAGGTATTGAATTACCTAAGACTATTTTCGGTCATCCTTGGGTATTGTTTAACCGTAATAAAATGAGTAAATCAACTGGTAACGTTATGTATACTAATGAATTAGTTAAATACTTTGGAGTTGACCCAGTAAGATATTACTGCTTACACGAAATTCCTTATAACCAAGACGGGAATATGACATATGAATTAATTATTGAAAGAAATAATAGTGATTTAGCAAATACTGTTGGTAACTTAGTTAACAGAACTTTAGGTATGATTAAAAAGTATCGCGGCGGAGAAATAACTAGAGTTATTTTAGATGATGAAAACTCAAAAGAATTAAGAAAAGAAGCACTTGAAGCTCTTCCAAAAATGGTTGAATTAATGGATGAGTTAAAAGTTGGAGACGCTTTAGAAGTGGTTATCGCACTAGCAAGAAGCGCTAATAAATATATCGATTTAATGGAACCTTGGAAATTAAATAAAGATGAATCAAAACAAAAAGAATTAGATAACCTTTTATATCACTTAATAGAAACAATTAGATTTATCTCAGTATTATTAAATCCATTTATTCCACAAACATCAGTTAAAATTGCAAATCAAATTAACTACAATGATATTACATTTGAATCATTAAAAGAGTTTGGAGTATATCCAAGTGGTCGTCCTAACGAAGCGGAAGTATTATTTGAACGCTTTGATTTAGATAAGAAAATTGAAGAAATATTAAGTGATAAAAATGAAAAAAAATAACTTCTTTAAAAGTTTAAAATTTAAAACATCAATTGGTCCTGAAATCTTTAGAATCTTCATCGTAATAATCTCAACGATTATTTACGGTATTGGATTAGGCTGGTTTATTGAAGCGAGTTCAGTAAGAACATATGCCGGAGGAATTCCGGGAATTGCTCAGCTTATCGCTGATATTGTTAAATTATCTAATAATGGAGAATTAGCCGAAGGAACAAGAAGTATTATTATGTTTATTGCTATATTAGGTTTAAACATTCCAATTTTCATACTTGGTTGGTTTGGAGTCTCAAAAAGATTTACTATTTACTCGATTATTTCAGTAACACTTCAAGCTATCATTATTGGATATATTAAAGTAGATATCTTTAAAGGAGTAGAACCATCACTACTTGCAGTATTTGGTGGAGCCTTAATCGGACTTGGTATTGGGATTGCGATGAAGTTTGGTACTTCAACCGGTGGATTTGATGTTGTTAGTCAATATATTTCACTTAAAAAAGGAAGAAGTGTTGGTAGAATTTCAACTGGATTAAACTTAGTAATCGCTGTTGTTGGAGCGATTTTATACGGAGTTGAAGCAGGCGTTACTGAAGCCGGATTAATTTTACTATATACATTACTAACTCTATTTGCAACAATGATTGTTATTGATCAAGTTCATACTACATATAAATATATTGAATTTAATATTATTACCGATCAACCAGAAGAAATGGCAGCTAAAATTATTGAAGTTGTTAAAAGAGGAGTAACTATTTTAGATGGTAGAGGTGGATATACGCTTCAAGATCGCAGTATGATTTATTTAATAGTTATGAACTTTGAAAGACATAAACTATTAACTGTAGTAAAATCAGTTGATCCAGATGCCTTTATCGTTTCTAAGCCGGTTGCCTCAATTAGCGGAAACTTTTGGAAAAAAACAGTAGCTTAAAAAATTTAAAAACATCTAAGTGTGCTATATAAAATAGAAAAAGGAACGAAATTTTCGTTCCTTTATTTTTACTTTAATTATAAAGTGTTATAAAACTTTACATCAATTGATTCTATTTCAACTCTTTGTCTAATTTCTTCAGTAATTTTTTGATGCATATCTTCATCAATTTTAAACTTGAATCTATATA
>DUQW01000016.1 GCA_012837585.1 Acholeplasmataceae bacterium | reverse complement strand
GCTTTCGTTCCACTTTCAGAAATGTTTGGTTATGCGACAGCCTTACGTTCTAATACACAAGGTAGAGCTAACTTCGTAATGCAATTTGCTCACTATGAGCCAACACCGCGTCAAATTACAGACGAAATTATTAAAAAACGTGGTTCTAATTAATAAATGGTGGCTTTTTGCCACAAATGTAACTAATAACTTGCAAAAACAAGTAGTTTAAGATACAATATTAAGAGTAGTATTAATTAATAAATTAATAAATAAAAAATCAAATAAAATCTTATTTAGGAGGAAAAAATAATGGCAAAGAAAAAATTCGAAAGAACTAAACCACATGTTAACATTGGTACAATCGGTCACGTTGACCATGGTAAAACAACTTTAACAGCAGCAATTACTTCTGTATTAGCTAAAAAAGGATTTGCTGAAAAGAGAGATTACTCTCAAATTGACGGTGCTCCAGAAGAAAAAGAAAGAGGAATCACTATCAATACATCACACGTAGAATACGAAACTGAAAATCGTCACTACGCACACGTAGACTGCCCAGGACACGCTGACTATGTTAAAAACATGATTACTGGTGCTGCACAAATGGACGGCGGAATCTTAGTTGTTTCTGCAGCTGACGGTATGATGCCTCAAACTAGAGAGCACGTATTATTAGCTCGTCAAGTTGGGGTTCCTAAGTTAGTTGTTTTCTTAAACAAAGCAGACTTAGTAGACGACGAAGAATTATTAGAACTTGTTGAAATGGAAATTAGAGAATTATTATCTGATTACGATTTCCCAGGTGATGAAATTCCATTCGTAGCTGGATCAGCATTAAAAGCTTTAGAAGGCGATGCTAAACACGAAGAAAAAATCTTAGAATTAATGGCACACGTTGACGCTTATATTGATGAGCCAGTTAGAGAAACTGACAAACCATTCTTAATGCCAGTTGAAGACGTATTCACTATTACTGGACGTGGAACAGTTGCTACTGGACGTGTTGAACGTGGTCAATTAAAAGTTGGTGACGAAGTTGAAATCGTTGGTATTAGACCAACTGCTAAAACTGTTGTTACTGGTGTAGAAATGTTTAGAAAATTACTAGACTACGCTGAAGCTGGAGACAACATTGGAGCATTATTACGTGGTGTTAAACGTGAAGATATCGAACGTGGTCAAGTATTAGCTAAGCCAGGTTCAGTTAAACCACACACTAAATTCGAAGCACAAGTTTACGTGTTATCAAAAGAAGAAGGTGGACGTCATACTCCATTCTTCTCAAACTATCGTCCACAATTCTATTTCAGAACTACAGACGTTACTGGTGTTATTAACTTAAAGCCAGGTGTTGAAATGGTTATGCCAGGAGACAACACTGAAATGATCGTTGAATTAATTCATCCAATCGCTGTTGAACAAGGTACTAAATTCTCTATCCGTGAAGGTGGTAGAACAGTTGGTGCTGGTTCAGTAACTAAGATTATTGAATAATTTAAACTAAAATCAAAAGAGGCCTTGGCCTCTTTTTTTGTATTAAATGGTAAAATAAACTTGACAATGTTATAACATATGTATATACTTTACTTAGAGGTGATTATATGAAAACCCAAATTAAAAAGATTGGAAATTCAAAAGGAATTATTATTCCGTCAGCCATTATAAAAACTTTAGGATTAGAGGATAAAGATAATTTATTATTAAAAGTTGACGGAGATAAAATCATAATGAAAAAAGAAGAAAAAACTAAACCGTTAACTTTAATGGAAGTATTTGAAGGATATAACGGAGATTATGATTATGATATCGCTTTTGATGATGTTATGGGAGATGAAGTATGGTAAAGCAAGGGGATATTATATTAGTTAACCTTAGTCCGACTATTGGATCAGAACAAAAAGGAAAAAGACCAGCATTAGTTGTATCGAATAATGATTTTCAAAAATTAACTAAAAAGTTTGCAATTGTAGTACCAATTACGTCAACACGTAGAAATAAATTTCCTCTTCATGTTACACTAGATAATAGAACTAATACGAAAGGCGATATCATGTGTGAACAAATCAAAATGATAGATACAGTCGCCAGAAATGTAGAAGTAATAGAGTCAATTTCAAAAGATAAATTAGAAGAGGTATTAAATTTAATATCGTTGTTTTTCTAAAATTAAGAGAGGCCTCGGCCTCTTTTTCATTAATTTAGCGATAAAATCCTTTTTTCATAAAGAGTAGTGCTTTTTCTTCAGTAATTTCTTTTGCATTTTTCTCGATATCTGCAACTTGGAAAGCTTTCGACCAAGATTCACTAGATGGATCCCACACTTCTGCACCATATGTATAGTGCGCTGCCGTTGGGTCTTGTGCCACGCGGAATAATTCTTCCTAACGCTTATCAGCATAATATCGATACTTTACTGACATAAATACCCTCCTTTACCTTTATTAAATAATAAAGCTTTTCAAAAATAAACTTGTAGTTTAAAATAATTTAAAAGTCTTGTTTTTACAAAATTTATATGATAAGATACTTATGCAAAAAAAATTGTTTGTGGCTGAATAAACCTTTGTCGGGGTTAAGGCACGCCGAAAGAAGAGCTCTTGAGGTTGGAACACCTTCATACTAGAATGTATCTGGGAAAAGACGGCGGTGAAAACAATTAACTATATCTTATTGCAATCTCGAAACTGGCTTCTGGGCTTGCCGAGTAGTGACGCACCGGTTAGGCGATGTCAACCAGAGGTGGTCGTTGACGTATAGTGATATACTATAACAGTTCTGTCGAGATGTCTGTTGCTGAAAGCGACCGGGTATAGCTCTTAATGATCCTACTGGTCAGACACAGTGGCGGTTCCGAAAGGATAGCGATAGTACCTAATTGATCACTAGGTATGCTATGGCAGAATAAAGGTGTAGTTAGTTAGAGTTGGAGAGGATGACACACCCTCTTCCAAACAATTTGTTTTTGTTAAAAAAAGAGTTTAATAACTCTTTTTTTATTTGATTGTGGTTAATTAAATTACTGTATTTAATTAATTGACTTTTATATAAATATTTGATAATCTATTTTTGTAGATCTCCGAATCATTCGAGTGGGGAAACCGGTATTTTGGGGTGAATCTCTTTAGAGTAAGGGAACTTAATTCTCTGAACCCGTCAGCTAACCTCATAGGAGTGATTAAGCGTATAACATTGTTATGCGTTTTTTTATTATCTAAGAAGAGGAGAGATGTAGATGGAGTTGAATTTATTGTTTAAAGTCGCTATTGTTTTGATAGTCGGCTTTATCGGAGGGCAAGTTGCTAGAAAATTAAAATTACCAAACGTATCTGGTTACTTGCTATTTGGATTATTATTAGGACCTTCACTAGGGTTAATTATTCCAGAGTGGACAGGATTAATTACTGGTAAAGATCAAATTACACTGCAATTTATTAGTGAAATTGCCTTAGCCTTTATCGCATTTAGTATTGGTAGTGAATTCAATATTAAAAGTGTTAAAAAGATGGGGAAAGAAGTTAACGT
>DUQW01000088.1 GCA_012837585.1 Acholeplasmataceae bacterium | reverse complement strand
TAAAGATGAAGACGCATATATGGTTCAAGCTGTGTCAGCAGCTAATATGTCTCAAGGCGCAGCAACATTAAACTCAAATGCATCGCAAGTTACATTAGCCAATAGTACTGGACCTCAAATTAATCAGCAAGCCATTGAAGTAAATTTAGCTGATTCATTAGTAGGAGTAATTGATCAACAATTATTAATGTTAGAAACATTTTTGCAAAATGTTGAAATTAAACATTCTGATTCTAACCGTGAAGGTTACGAAAAAATGGCTACATATGATTCTAAAGATTTATTAGGTGCTGATGTTAATTATGTAATGCATTATAACGTAACTGAACATGAAGTTGAAACTGAATTTAAAGGATTATTAGTAATTACTGTTGGTAAAACTGTTAAAGAATTATTAATTGACGGTCAAGTTGAAATTGACCCAGTAGATGGTGAAAAAGAATTAACAGTTATCCATGAAGCTAATGACATTAAAGTAGAAGTTTCATCTAAACTTCAAAAAGGTGAAAGAGAGTTTCAATATATTGTTGATCCCAAAGTAGGTCAAAAATTAGAGTTCAAATTAAAAATTAAAAATGAAAAAGGAAAACTTGTCTTAGAACTTGAAACTAAAATTGGTGATGCTGAAGTTGAAATGAAACTTCACATGACAAATGATGAAGCAGCGAAAAAAGAAATATTAGTTGAATTAGAACTAGAAGAATTTGATGTTGTTATTGGTACTTTAGAATCAGAATTAGAAGTGCTAGTTACTATTGAAAATACAACTCATACAATTACAACAACTTATAAATTTAAAGGCAGTTTTAAATTTACTGCTAAAGTAGGCGGAGCTGTAATGGAGTCTGAACTAGATTTTTCACATGTTAGATTTCGCGAAAAAAATATAGTTAATCCTGAAATAGCTCAAATTGAAAATATTATATCAAGTGTATATGATACACACAAAGCAAGTTTTATTCGTGTTGAAAATGGTGTTGTATTATTTGATTATAACGCAATAGCGGCAATTACTCTTTTAAATGAAAATGGATATGATTATGATTTAACTCAAGTTGTTCCAAAACAAACAGTAGTTGAGTATTTAAATACTGCGACAATTTCTAGTGAAGGAGATGCATTTAAATTAATGCTACTTGCTAAAGCTTATGGCTTAGAGGTGCCAAGTTCAATTATTACATACACTGAAAACTTAGCATCAGTAGCATCATTTTATTCATATCCAATGGCACTAGCTTTAATTACTAATTTTAACAATAATCAAGCATTACTTAATACAATTTTAGCCGATTTACCTACAGTTCATACTAATGAATGGTTTGATTCAGATACTGCGGCATTTATTCTTGCTACATCCACTAATCGTGAATATGATAAAACAAATTTATATAATGTTATTACAACTAACAAAACAAAAGACGGTATTTTAGGGTGGGATGGTAAAGCAAGTTCGTCATCAACAGCAATGGCTTTAATTGCTTATACATCAAATGGTAAAACATTAAATTTAGATGAATCTACTACCCTTACACAAGGTTTAATAAAATTTTATGATGCAACTGCTAAGGGATTTAAAACTAATTTAGATAGTACAGAAATTGACATACCATTTGCAACTCCTCAAGCCTTTGCTGCATTAGCGTTATACTTAGTTCATTTACGAGTAAATAAAACAGTTAATTTATATTATTAATTATTATGCTTAGAAAAAAACTTATTTTAAAGATCATATATTCAATTATTGTACTAGGGTTAATCATAACTGGTTTTGTTATGCTTGCCAAGAGGGAAGAGGCAAAAGATAACGGAACCATTACGATTGAACTTATTGATCTTGAAAATAATGTTTTAAGCACAGAATATCATAACTACAAAGCTGGAGATACACTTTTTAAGATACTTGATGATAACTACGATATAGAATATGAAAATAGTGTATTTGGAGTATATATTATAAAGATTGATTCACTTCATGCACCTAATAAAAACGAATTATTTATAAAAATATTAGTAAACGATGAATTTTCTACGGTTGGAGTTAGCCAAATCAAATTAGAAAACAAGTTAAAAGTAACATTTATTCTAACAAGGGTGGAGACATAATATGAAAAAGATGACGATTAAAAGATTAGTAATCATATCCATTCTTACAGCTATATTATTTGTTCAAGAACAAATTTTAAGTTTTATTCCTAACGTACAACTGACATTTTTATTAATAATTTTATATTGTAAGACATTTAATTTTATTGAATCAGTTTTAATGATTACAGTCCATGTTATTTTGGATAACTTACTGATGGGATCATTTAATTTAATAGTAGTACCATTTATGTATGCAGGTTATTTAGTCATTCTGATTACTTTAAAAACTATATTTAAGAAAGTAAATTATTCATTGGGATTGGCATTTTTAAGTATTTTATATTCTTTAATATATTGTTGGATATTTTTTATACCAGGAGTATTTATGCTGCAAATACCATTTTGGACATATTTTATCCAAGATATTCCATTTGAAATTTTAATTGCAGCATCAAGCTTCTTATCAGTACTATGGTTATATAAACCATTAAAGAGAGTATTAGATTCTCAGTTAGAAGAAAAAACTATAAATGAAAGTGGTGACTCATTATGAACAAAGGTTATATTCATGTTTATACCGGTAACGGAAAAGGAAAAACTACAGCTTGCTTCGGATTGGCAATTAGGGCATTAGGGGCTGGCAAAAAAGTATTTCTTGGTCAATTTATGAAAGGAATTAAAGATTCCGCTTTTGAAATTTTAGAAAAATTAGATAATTTAGAAATTAAAATGTTTGGTGCACCAACATTTGTCGGTAACGATCCTAAATATACTGATATTGAGAAAGCCAAAGAAGGATATGAGTATTCACTTAAAGTTTTAAAATCAGGTGAATATGATGTAGTTATTTTAGATGAGTTGAATTTATGTTTTATCACTGAGTTAATCACAGAAGAGGAGTTTCATACATTAATTGATGCTAAACCTGAACATGTTGAATTAATTATTACTGGTAGATATGCTACTAACTTTGTAAAACAAAGAGCGGATCTAGTTACAGAAATGCGCGAGTTAAAACATTATTACCACGAAGGTGTATTAGCACGAAGAGGAATAGATTTTTAATTAGATATATAAACAAAAAAACACCGCCTGGTGTTTTTTTATAAATCAGTTGTATTAAAATTTCTAATAACAGGAATAATCATCGGTTTTCTTTGAGTAATATCATAGATTTTATCAGTTAAATAATCAGATAATTTTGTCTTAAATTCAGATTCAGATATTAAATTTTTATTATTAAATACATTAGTAACAAATTCTTTAGTATCATTAGCTAAAGCATCAGTTAAGGCTTCATTACCCTTCATATAAATAAAGCCTCGAGAGATAATAGTAGGATCTCCAATAATTTTTCGATTCTGGTTATCAACAGTAATAATTACCGCAAACATTCCATCATCACTTAACATCTTTCTTTCTCTAATGATATTATTTGAAATATCTCCGATTCCTGTCCCGTCAACGTAAACATCGTCAGCTTGAACTCTACCAGCAAGTCTAATTTTATCTTTTGAAACAGCTGCAACATCACCATTATCCATAATTAAAATATTTTGCGGATCAACTCCAACGGAGATAGCTAAATCACGGTGGAATTTAAGCATTCTATGTTCTCCGTGAACTGGAATAAAAAACTTAGGTTTAGTTAAAGATAATAATAGCTTTAAATCAAATTGATTACCATGTCCTGATGTATGAGTATCAGCAAGTGGACCATGTGTTATTACATCAGCCCCAATTCTAAATAAAGCATTTATTGTTCGGTTAATTGGCTCTTGATTACCTGGAATTGGTGATGACGAAAATATTACTGTATCACCAGGAATCGCCTTAATAAAGCGGTGTGAACCAGCAGCAATTCTACTTAATGCAGCTAGCGGTTCACCTTGTGAACCGGTTGATAAGATAGTTAATCTTTCAGGTGGGATACGGTTAATATCTTCAGGTTTTACAAAGATATCTTTTGGCGCTTTAATATATCCCGATTGTAGACCAATTTCAATTGCATTTTCCATTGAACGTCCAATTACTGCAACTTGTCTATTTGATAAAATTGAAGCGTCAATAATTTGTTGCATACGGTAGATATTAGATGCAAATGTCGCAATAATAATTCTACCTTTAATATTATAAAACAGATCATTAATTGATTCGCCAATTGCTCTTTCTGATTGAATTGTTTCATCCCTTTCGGCGTTAGTTGAATCAGATAAAACAAGTAACATTCCTTCCTCGCCCATTTTAGTTAATTTATGATATTCAGCTCCTGGTCCTACAGGTGTCAGATCAATTTTAAAATCACCAGTATGGAAAATATATCC
This sequence comes from Acholeplasmataceae bacterium, assembly GCA_012837585.1. Lineage (GTDB taxonomy): Bacteria > Bacillota_I > Bacilli_A > Acholeplasmatales > Acholeplasmataceae > DUQW01. Next base: position 37,016 of record DUQW01000088.1, on the reverse strand, counting down.
AAGTGGTGTCTTAAAGGCGATACCATGCATATCAGGTATTGAGTGATTTAGTCTAACAAAACTAACTTCAACATCTTTAAAATAGTATTTAGAGTGAGATTCATAGTTTTCAATTTTAGGCATTTTAATATCCGTAAATTCACCTAATTTTGCTTTAATTAAACTTACTGCAAATCCAGAAGCGTAAATTTTAGGGATATTAACTTTTCTAAGTAAATACGGAATACCACCAATATGATCTTCGTGACCATGAGTGATGAATAATCCTACAATTCTTTCCTTATTTTCTTCTAAGTAGGTAAAATCAGGTAAAACATAATCAATTCCTAATAAGTGAGCATCAGGAAACATAATTCCGCAGTCCAGCAGAAAAATTTGATTACTAATTTCAAGAACATATAAGTTCTTACCTACTTCACCTAAACCTCCTAAAGCGAAAACTCCGATCTCATCGGTTTTAAGTAAAGAGTTTTTCATTTAATTCCTCCAATATCGTATTTCGTTATATATATTTTATCAAAAAAAACAATATATTGGAAATAATAAGTTTTCTTTTAAATGAAAAATATCATATATATTCATGGTATAATTAAAATAAGCGGAGGTGTTAAAGATGACTTATGTAGCGAATCCCAAAAGATATGAAAAAATGATTTATCGTAGATTAGGTAATAGTGGATTAAAACTTCCAATTTTATCATTTGGCCTATGGGTTAATTTTGGTGCGGTTAATGATTATGAAAAAGGAAAAGAAATGATACTAGCGGCCTTTGATAATGGGATTACTCATTTTGATTTAGCTAATAACTATGGACCACCCCCAGGATCAGCAGAAGAATTTTTTGGTCGTGTATTAAAAGAAGCGTTAATGCCATATCGTGATGAAATTATTATTTCAACAAAAGCTGGTTACGGAATGTGGCCAGGGCCGTATGGTGATCATGGTTCTAGAAAATATTTAATAGCATCTCTTGATCAATCACTTAAAAGATTAGGCATTCCTTATGTCGATATTTTTTATCATCATAGATTTGATCATGAAACTAATTTATATGAAACGATGTTAGCCCTAAGAGATATTGTTCTGCAAGGTAAAGCTTTATATGTAGGATTATCTAATTATAAAAGCGAACAACTTTCAAGAGCCGTTAAAATCTTACGTGAATTACACGTGCCTTTTGTTATTACTCAACCACAATACTCTATGTTAAATCGATATATAGAAGAAGATAAATTACCAGAAACAGTTAATAAACTTGATGGCGGATTAATTGCATATAGTGTCTTAGCTCAAGGAAAACTTACTAATAAATATATAAAAGATATACCAGAAGATTCAAGAGCTAAAAAAGATTATATTGTTTTCTTAAATGAAAGAGATATTACCGAAGATTTAAGAAGTAAACTAATCAAACTTGATGAAATTGCAAAAGCAAGAGGTCAAAATATTGCTCAAATGGCTCTTGCTTGGGCTTTAAGAGATGAAAATGTATCATCAGTATTAATTTCAACATCTAAAATATCACAATTATATGATAATCTTGAAGCCATAAATAACTTAAATTTTACTAAAGAAGAACTAAAACTAATTGATGAAGCATTAAAATAGGAGAAAACATGAAGAAAATTATATTTTTTGATATAGATAACACGTTAGTAGATTCTGAAACATTTACTGTTCCATCAGAAACTTTAAGACTTCTTGATGAATTATCAAAAGACGATAATTTTTACTTGGGAATTGCTACTGGTCGTGGACCTGGTAGAATGGGCGTAATTAATGATATACTTCATTATTTTGATTCATTTGTATATTCAAACGGAGCATATGTTACTTTAAACGGTAAAGTAATTTATGACTCACCATATGATAACGAAAGTATTGATGAAATATTAGAAAAAGCAGTAAATCATGATCTATTAATGGGGGTTTCTGGATTAAATGAAGATGCACTACTAAGACTGCAACTAAGAGGAGAAATTAATTTAAAAAATGAAGCTAAGCTAACCCCTGATTATTATTTAAAAAACAAAGTCTACCAAGCTTGGTTAGTTTCTAGTGACTTTGAAACGCTATTCAAATGTCTTGAAGAATTACCTAATTATAATCAATACTTATGGACGAGATCTGGTGTTGATTTAACAATTGGGAATCACTCTAAAGGAACTGGTATTTTAAAAGTTAAAGAAATATTAGGAGATGTCATGGTAATTTCGATTGGCGATGGTTATAATGATATTGACATGATAGAAGTTGCTGATATTGGGATAGCTATGGGAAATTCAAAGGTCAATGAATTAAAAGAAAAGGCCGATTTAATCGGCCCTAATGTCAAAGACAATAAATTATATGAATTTCTAAAAAATAAAGGTATTATTTAACAATTTTTGAATATTTATTACGAATAACATCTACTAATTCATGTGGTACATAAGGTGAAATGTCAGCATCATGATAGATTAGTTCCTTAATTGCAGATGATGAAATATAATGCATATCCTTTGATGGGAACATGATTAGTGTTTCAATGTCCGGATTTAAGTTTTTATTAAAACTTGCAAGTTGATACTCACTTACATAATCCAATAGATTTCTAAGTCCGCGAATCATTATTGATATATTTAAATCTCTTGAAACTTCAACAACTAATTTGTTAGTATGCAAAATTTCAAGATTTTGGATATCTTTAGTTACTAACTTAATCATATTGATTCGTTCTTCAACAGTAAAGACAGTTTTCTTATTTACGTTATCTGCAACGACAACATATAATTTATCAACTAATTTACTTGCACGTCTTATTAAATCCAAATGACCATTAGTTAGTGGGTCAAAACTTCCTGGATAAATAGCCTTTTTCATAATACCACCTCATATTTGTTATATAATAATAATAGCATAACTTGTAATAAAATGTAAAAAAGGAGTTGTAAATATGCAAATTAAACGACAAAGAATCGCATTTTCAGTAGCAATATTCGCTTGGCTTATTTTTTATGGTATTCAAAACATCATATTAAATGTTATAGAAAAGGAAACGAAAGTAGAATCGGTTTTAAAATTAGCCCTACCTATTTTTCTAATACTTTTACTAATTGGTTTATTTATTGGAGTTAGAAGATTTGTCCGTGATGATATGATTACTATAAAAGAAAGAGATTATCAAATTCAAAGGGTTGTTGGTTATATTGCGGCAGTTCCAGTATTAGTTTTATTATTTATTGACTATATTATTCGTGATAATCCAAATCTTAATTTAATAATTACTATCGTCTCTTCGGGATTATTAATAGTAATTGGCCTGTTTGGATCAATTTATTTTTTAATTATATCTTTGCAAAAACCAAAGGTTCCTTTTAAAAAACCTAATAAAGTAGAGGAAGCTGAATTTAAAGAACTTGATTAAATCATAAAAAAAATTATATTTTATTAACTCTTCATAGTTCCTATGGAGAGTTTTTTATTATATAATTTCATTATTTAACATTATATTTCCTTATTTTCCCACGATTCATTTATGTTTAGACATTACTTAACTAAGAGATTATAATATATTAAGTGCTATTTTAAATAGCATTTGAATTATAGGAGTAGATAAGATGATTATAGTTTATGTAATAGATTCATATGGAGAATTTTCAAACGGAACAACTATGACTGCCGTACGTTCAAAACAGATGTTAGAAGAAATGGGACATACAGTTAGAGTTGTATCAATTAGTAGTATCCAGGGAGAAGAATATTTTCAATTAAAAGAAAGAAATATTCCAATTGTATCAAAATGGTCGGCAACTCAAAAAACTTATTATGCAAAACCTGATGTAAATGTTTTTAGACGTGCTTTTGAAGGAGCTGATGTTGTTCACTTTTTCTTTCCGTGGAAATCAGCTGTTGTTGCAGCCAAAGTAGCAAAAGAAATGGGAATTGCGGTAACGGGATCATATCATTATTGTCCGGAACACGTAGCTTATGGCTCAGGAGCTGGTAAGATATTGATGCCGGTGGCTTGGATTTTATATAAGTTCTATAAACGCCGAGTATATAAATATGTTGACAGAGTTCATTGTCCAAGTCCAGTGATGGCCGATAAATTAAGACAACATCGATATAAAAATATCCTGCACCCAATTACTAATGGAGTGGGGCATCAGTTTTTTGTTGAGGCTAACCGTCCATATAACCCAGAAGAGTTTCAAATTCTAACCGTTGGCCGTTTGTCGCTTGAAAAACGACAAGAAATATTATTTAAAGCTATGAAGTATTCTAAATATAAAGATAAAATTAAACTAGTAGTAGCTGGTCAGGGTCCAAGAAACAAAAAACTAAGAAAACTTGCTAAAAAATTAAACTTGAATGTCACATTTGGATTTTATTCACAAAATGAGTTAATTGAAATTATCAAAAAGAGCGATTTATATGTTCATACGGCAGAAATTGAAACTGAAGGTATTTCTGTTCTTGAAGCACTTGCTGGTGGATTGGTACCAGTATTATCAAACGCGCCATTTAGTGCTCCTGGGCAAATATTTGCTCTTGATGACCGTAGTTTATTTGAGTTAAATAATCCTAAAGATTTAGCTGAAAAAATTGATTATTGGATTGAGCATCCTGAAGAAAGAATAAAAATGAGTAAGAAATATCAAGACTCAATGCAAAATTTCAAAATAGATACAGCTGTTAAAAGATTAGAAGAGATGTTTAAGGCAGCAGTCCATGATGTTAAGCTAAATGAGTTTTCAAAAGAAGAATCAAATAGAAAATATTTAAAGAAACTAAGACCAAATAAAGTAGGTCACTTCTTTGTTAGAATATTTTTTCTATTAATTTATCCTTTATTTAAATTATATTCTTATTTATTTGGTGGATTAAGAATTATTGGTAAAAATAATTTGAAAAAGGTAAAAACTGGTGCAGTTATTATAAGTAACCACGTTCACAATTTAGATTCATTAATGAATGCTTGTGCCACATATCCTAGATTGTCAGTTTATACTTCTATGCCAGGTAACTTTGAACATAAGGTTTATGGGCCAATAATTACATTTTTTGGTACAATCCCAACACCAGTCGGTATTGATGAAACAAAAGTTTTTATTAATGAAATTACAAAAAAGGTCCAAAGAGGTCGATTTGTTTTAATATATCCTGAAGGCAATTTAGTGTATAAAAATGAAGATCTTCAAAGATTTAAAAAAGGGGCTTTCCATGTTGCACAAAACGCGATGGCACCTATTATTCCAGCTAGAATTAGTTTTTTACAAATACCTAAGAAAAATGGAAAATTTAAAAAACGTGTAATTCTTAATATTGGTGAACCGATTTATCCAAGTTATTATATGTTGAGAAGAGATTCAATTGATGACTTTATGGAGACATCACTTGCTAAAATGGAAGCATTAAAAGTAGAAGAATATAAATAAAGATTTAAAGGCTGCCGCTTGCAGCCTTTTATTTTTATGACATATTTAAAATAAATATGTATTATTTTAATTTAATTAGAAAGTGTGATATAATAGTTTTGACATTATTAGTGGGCCCCAATCCACTTATTTTTTTGGAGAGAGGTATATGTTTAAAGAATTAGAGTTAAAAATTGAAGAACTATTAAAAGAAATGGGATTAGAACTTTACTCTTTTAAGATAAAAAATGATTATGGAATTTCTAAAATCATTGAAGTTTTAGTAGATGGTGAAAATTTAAACTCTAATAATTTAGAGTTAATTCACACTCAGATTAGAGATAGATTTGATGATTTAGTTCCTGAAGATTATTATTTAGAAGTTTCAACTGCGGGAGCAGAAAGACCAATTAGAAACGAAGAAGAATTAAAAAAGCAAATTGGTAAACATATCTATTTAGTTTCACCTCAGTTTAAAGGAACTGGTGATTTAATTTCTTTTGACGGTGAAGAAATAGTTTTAGAAATAAGAGAAAAAAATATTAAAAAACAAATAAAAATTAAATATAGAGTTGCCACACAAATGAGAACGGCAGTAAGGATGTGAAAAAAATGAGTAAAAAATCGACAATTTCAGAAGATATTGATTTAATTGTTAAGGAAATGGAACTTGAAAGAAACGACGTTGTTGAAGCTTTCAAGGAAGGGATGATCGCGGGTTGTAAAAAAGAGTTTAACGTTAAAACTTGCCGCGTTGATCTAGACGAGGAAGCTAATGAGTTATCAATTTATACTCAAAAATTAGTAATTGATGACATTACATTAGATGAAAAAATTATGACAACAATCATGTTAGCTGATGCGAAAAAAATTAATTCAAAAATTAAAGTTGGTGATATTTTAGAAGAAAAAGTATCTCCTACTGATTTCGGATATCATGCATCAAGCCAAGTTAAACAAAGATTTAATGAAATTTTAAATCGTTTAACTAAAGAAAAAGTGTTTAATCACTTTAAAAAATTAGAAAGCCAAATGATTTCAGCTCAAGTAGTTGGAATTGATGAAGCTAAAGGTAATCATGATAAGAGATACCGTTTAAATATAGGTCAAGATACTATTACTTTTTTAAATCAAAGAGATACATTACCTAACGACAACTTACAAGTTGGCGATAGAGTTAATGTTTATGTAACAAAAGTTGAGGAAGGAAAAAACTTCCAAGTTTCTGTTTCAAGAACTAATGCTGATTTAGTTGTTAAGTTAATGGAAAACTATGTTCCTGAAATTAAAGCGGGAATTGTTGAAATTATAAGTATTGCCAGAGAAGCTGGTGATAGATCAAAAGTTGGAGTTATCTCACATGATCCAAACGTAGATCCAATTGGTGCTTGTATTGGCGATCAGGGAATGCGTATTAGAGGTGTTACTAAAGCCTTAAACGGAGAAAAGATTGACTTATTTAAGCATTCTGATGATCCAAAAGAATTAATTTCAAATGCATTACAACCTGCTAGAGTTATTGCGGTAACTCAAATAGATCCAACCGCATCAACTCCAAGAGCGCTAGCGATTGTTCAAGACGATCATTTATCACTAGCAATTGGTAAAGCCGGACAAAACGTTAGACTTGCAGTTACAGCTACTGGCTGGTCAATTGATATTAAGTCTGAACAAATGGCTTTAGATGAAGGGATTATATTTTAATGAAAGTAAAAAAGGTTCCAATAAGAACTTGTGTAGTTTCTAGAGAAGCACGACCAAAAGAAGAATTAATTAGAATCGTAAGAGATAAAGAAAAAAATATCTCGATTGATTTAATTGGTAAAGCTCCAGGAAGAGGCGCTTATTTAACTTTAGATCGTGAAATTATTCTAAAAGCTAAAAAAACGAAAATTTTAGATAAAAAATTAGAAGCTAATATTCCTGATTCTATTTATGAAGAATTATTGGGGTTGATAAAATGAGGGGCGTATTAGGTTTAATCCAAAGAGCTCGAAAATTAACAACTGGAACTGATTTAGTTATTAATGGCTTACAAAAGCAAGAGGTATATTTAGTGTTAGTATCTAGCGATGCATCAAAAAACACTAAAAAGAAGATAACAGATAAAGCAAACTATTACGGAGTTAATATTTTAGAAATAGATGACTATTTATTAAACCAATCAATTGGTAAAATGAATGTTAAAGTTTGCGGAATAACCGATGAAGGTTTTGCTAATCTGTTAGTTAGTAAGAAAGGCATGTGATATTATGCAAAAGAAAAATACAAAAAGAGTAAACAAATCTCAACCAAAAGAGAAAAAGTTCATTTATAAAGATAACATGAAATTATCTGAGGTTGCTGAAGGCTTAGACATTTCATCTGCAGCATTAATTAAGAAATTAATTAACTTAGGTATTATGAGTAATGTTAACCAAGTTTTAGAACGTGATGTAGTCGAGTTAATTGTAGATGATTACGGCTACACTTTTGAAGTTGAAAAAATTACTGATTTAACTCGTTATGACGAAATTGAAATTAAAGAAGATCCAAAAGATTTAGTTTCTCGTCCAGCAATTGTTACAGTAATGGGTCACGTTGACCACGGAAAAACAACTTTACTTGATACGATTAGAAAAACTAGAGTCGCTCAAGGCGAAGCTGGTGGAATTACTCAACATATTGGTGCTTATCAAGTTAAAAGAAAAGGTTCTGTAATTACATTTATTGACACTCCAGGACACGCTGCATTTACTGAAATGCGCGCTCGTGGTGCAAAAGTTACAGATATCGTTATTTTAGTTGTTGCAGCTGATGACGGAGTTATGCCACAAACTATTGAGGCAATTGACCATGCAAAAGCGGCAAAGGTTCCACTAATTGTTGCAGTTAATAAAATTGATAAACCAACAGCTAACCCTGAACGTGTTATGACTGCATTATCAGAACGTGGAGTTTTAGCTGAAGTTTGGGGCGGAGATGTTCCGTTTGTAAATGTATCAGCACTAAAAAATCAAGGTATTGATGATTTATTAGATGTTGTTGAATTAGTTGCTGAAATTGCTGAACTAAAAGCTAATCCAAATAGACTTGCTATTGGTACAGTAATTGAATCAAGACTTGATCGCGGACGTGGTCCAGTTGCAACTATTATTATTGAACAAGGAACATTAAAAGTTGGAGATAACTTTGTTATTGGTACAACATTTGGCCGTATTAGAACGATTCATGATGATTTAGGAAGACAACAAAAACAAGCTAAACCTAGCCAACCAGTTGAAATTACTGGTTTAAATGATGTGCCAATGGCTGGAGATATGTTAATGGTATTTCCAGATGAAAGAACCGCTAGACAAATCGCAGAAGAAAGAGCATACCGTGAAAGAGAAAATCAATTAAAAGGTAAAAGACGAACCCTTGATTCATTATTTGGCGATATGGAAGCGGCTGAAAAGGAATTAAACTTAATTATTAAAGCTGACGTACAAGGTTCAACTGAAGCTTTAACCGGACTACTTGAAAAAATTGATATTGAAGGATTCCATTGTAATATTATTCGTTCAAACGTTGGAGCGATTACTGAAAATGATATTATTCTTGCAGAAGCAAGTAACGCGATTGTAATTGGGTTTAACGTAAGACCCACAGCCGCAGTTAGAGCGTTAGCTGAAGAAAAAGGAATTGAAATTAGACTATATAGTGTAATTTATAAAGTTCAAGAAGATATTATTGCGGCTTTAGAAGGTATGTTAGAACCTGAAATGGAAGAACAAATTATTGGTCAAGCCGAAGTAAGAAATATATTTAAGATCTCAAAGATTGGTACAATCGCTGGTTGTTACGTAACTGATGGAGTGATTGAACGTGATTCATTAGTAAGAGTGATTAGAGATTCAATCGTTGTTTATGAAGGTAAGTTATCATCATTAAAGAGATTTAAAGATGATGCTAGATCAGTTAGAGCTGGTTATGAATGTGGTATTGGAATTCAAAACTACAATGATATTAAAGTAGGAGATATTATTGAAGCTTCAAAAATGAAAGAGGTGGAATAATATGGCAAAAATTTCAACTGAAAGACTTGCAAGTTTAATCCAACGTGAAGTAGCAATCATTATTAATAATGAAATTAAAGACTTACAAGTTGGATATATTAATGTTACTGAAGTAAGAGTTACAAGAGATCATTCTTTTGCAACTGTTTACTACACGATTTTATCGGATGACGAAGAAGTATTAGATAAAGCTAAAAAACTATTAGAGAAAAATAATGGTTTAATCCGTATGAAATTAGCTGAAAAAATTAGAAATACTAGAAAGATACCTGAGTTAATTTACAAGTTTGACCAAGCATTAGCTTACGGTAATCATATTGAAAAGATTTTAGCAGAGTTAAAAAAAGATTAAATTATATACCTTCATACTAATTTTGTATGAAGGTTTTTTAATAACTATTTACATATGGTAAATAGATGTTAAAAATGGTAAAATATAAGTGGTGATTTTCTTTGTTTGTAAGTGTTATTATTGACTTAAAAATTAAAGAACTAGACCAAAAATATGACTACATTGTTCCAGAAGAATTAATTGAATTTATTGAAATTGGCAAACGAGTAGTTGTCCCTTTTGGTAATATGGAAAGATTAGGTTATATTGTAGATATTTTAACAGAAAGTAAAATAGCTACTAAACCTATTTTAGAAGTTGTTGATATTGAACCGATTATAAGTGATGAAATGTTTTTGATATATGATTACTTAATTAATCATACAACATCGCTTAAGAGCGCTATTTTAGAAGCTATTACACCAACTGAATTTATGCATGATTACCAAAAGAAAGCCGTATTATTAAAATCTTTTGATGATGAAATAATTCAAAACTTTAATCGTATTGGTGAGTGGTTATTAAGTAAGAGTGATTACAAATATTTATCTAAACTTAAGAGATTCGAAAAAAGTAACTTAATTAAATTAATCACTACAATTAAACCAAGAGTAAATCCAAAAGTAGTAATTGGATACGAATATAATCATAATCATAATTACCAAAGGATTAATAATTATTTGCATATTGTTGAACAATTTTTTTATCAAAACACTATTTTAAGAAGTGATTTACTAGAAATTACTACCGCTTCAGTTTTAAATACTTTAGAGAAAAATGAAGTAATTTATCGTGTTGATGTTACTATTAAACGAGAAGTAACTCACAAGTTTGATTTAAATGATAAAGATATATTATTAAATAATGATCAAAAAAAAGCTTATAATGAAATAGTTAGTGGTTTTAACACTAATAAAGAATATTTACTATATGGTGTAACTGGAAGTGGGAAAACCGAAGTTTATCTTAAAGTTATAGAAGAAGTTATTAAAAATGGTAAGACCGCTTTGATCTTAGTTCCTGAAATTAATATGATTGCTCAAGTGGCAAAAAGATTAAAATCAAAATTTCAAGATGTTGCAATTCTTCACTCGATGTTATCATTAGGTGTAAAACATGATGAATATCAAAAAATATATGATGGAGAAGCAAATATAGTTTTAGGAACTAGAAGTGCAATTTTTGCACCACTTGATAATATTGGAATTATCGTTTTAGATGAAGAACAGGATGAAAGTTATACTCAAACTGAAACAGTTATCTATGAGACTAAAGATTTAGCTAAAATTAGAAGTAAATATCATAATTGTCCGTTAGTATATGCATCAGCCACTCCAAAGGTTGAAACGATGTATCAAGCACAAAATAATCAAATCAAATTACTAGAATTACCAAAAAGAGCAGTAATAGACTTGATGCCAGAAGTAACGTTTGTTAACTTAAAGAATGAATTAAAGGAAGGAAACACTTCTATTTTATCTCGAAAATTATTAGAAGAACTTACTACCACTTTAAATAATAATGAACAAGCTATGATTTTAATTAATCGCTTAGGATATGCACCGTTTGTCATGTGCAGGGTTTGTGGATATGTTCCAACTTGTCCAAGTTGCGGAGTATCACTAACTTATTATCATGAAGATAGTGAATTAAAATGTCACTATTGCGGATATCACGAACCATATAAAAATGAGTGTCCGAATTGCTTAAGTAAAGAACTGGCTCCAAGGGGAATTGCGATTGAACAAGTAATTTATGAATTACGTAAGTATTTTCCTAAAGCTAAAATTTTAAAACTTGATACGACAACTACAAAAAAGAAAGGCTCAAATGAAGAAATATGGTATCAATTTTTATCAAAAGATGGAGATATTTTAGTTGGTACTCAAATGATCGCCAAAGGTTTTGATTTTCCTGACGTTACACTTTCTGCCGTAATTTTAGCGGATGAAAATTTAAATTTATCTTATTATAATGCTGATGAAAAAACATATATTCTCCTAAAACAATTAATTGGTCGTTCAGGAAGACATAAGCCTGGTAAAGCGATTATTCAAGGGTATAACTTATCACACTACGCTATTAATACATTAGAAAAAGATTACATGTATTTTTATAACAAAGCTCTTGCTGCAAGAAAAATTGCTAACTATCCTCCATATGTTAAGATGAGCCAGGTTATTATTTCTGGTTTAGGATATTTGAAAACTTATCAAGAAGCTTATATTATTAAAGAGAGTTTAGAGGAAAATAATCATAAAGTCTTGGGACCAAGTCAAGCTTTCATTTTAAAACGGGGCGAAGATTATCGTTTTAAACTTACAATAAAACATGAAGATAATGATGTTAATCAAATCATTAAAATATTAAAAGAATATAACAATGATAAAATCCGTATTATATATACGCCATTTATCGATTTAGAATAGAGGTATAATATGAGAATTGTGTTTATGGGAACACCAGATTTTTCTGTTCCAATCTTAAAAAACTTAATTAAACATTATGAGGTAATATTAGTTGTTACTCAACCTGATAAACCGGTTGGTAGAAAAAGAGTTTTAACAGCTTCTCCAGTTAAAGATGTTGCCATAGAGCATGGAATTGAAGTGTTTCAACCAATTAAAATTCGTAATGATTTTCAAAAAATTATTGATTTAAAACCTGATTATATTGTGACTGCAGCATATGGTCAAATCTTACCTAGGGGTTTAATTGATAATGTTCACTCAATTAATATTCATGCATCACTGTTACCACTATATCGTGGTGGTGCTCCAATTCAAAAAAGTATTATGAATTTAGATAAAGAAACAGGTATTTCAATTATGAAAATGGAGTATAAGATGGATAGTGGTGATGTTTATTACCAAGAAAGTATTCCAATTAAAGATGTTGATACAACGACATCTCTTACTAAGAAATTAAGTATTTTAGGCTCAGAGATGATCTTAGAATATTTAAATAATCCAAAAAAATATCCACCAGTTTCGCAAGATGAATCAAAAGCAACATTTGCTTATAATATTACTTTTGATGATCAAATTATTAATTGGAATCAAAAGTCAAGTGTAATTGAAGCCCATATTAGAGCGATGCAAGATGAACCAGGAGCTATTACTTATATCGGTGATCATATATTAAAGATATATGAAGCTAGAAAAAGTGATATAATAAGTAATGGCACTCCAGGAGTTGTTACTAATTTAGATAAAAAATTGTTAATTTCAACAGCGGATTATGATTTAGAAATCTTAAAGTTACAACCTGCAGGTAAAAGAGCAATGCTAACTAAGGATTTTCTAAACGGTCAAACTATATTAAAACTATACGATAAACTCGGAAAGGAAGTATTACTATGAGTAAAAAACCAAGAATAGTTTTTACAAGAGATGAAATGCTTGAAATGAACATTAAAGCATTAAAAGAAAGAGGAGTAACAGTTGAAGATATTGCAACAGTTACGTATAATCAACAATCTAGATACACTAAAGATATTGATTTTAAAGAATGTGTTGAATCGGTAGAAAAACTCTTATCTTTAAGAGATGTTTTCCATTATTTACAACTTTCTATTGCTATTGACGTATTAGCTGAAAAGAAGATGTTACCTCAACCACTTCAAGATATCATTTATTATGATTTAGGGTTATTTGGTGTTGACGAAGTTATGGGTCTTGATGTTGCTGGTACATATGGTACAATTGGCCAGACAAACTTTGGTGATATTGACGTAAATAAACCAGGTATTGTAAGAAAATTAAATGATGACGGAAAAGAAGAAGGCACTTGTCATACATTCTTAGATGATATCGTTGGAGCAATTGCTGCTGCCGCATCAACAAGAGTGGCTCAAGTTATTAATGAGTCGGAAGCTCATGTAAAAGATTACGAAAAATTTACATTATTTGATGAAGTAGAGGAGTAATATCAATTGAAACGTAAAAAAGAGAAAGCAAAATTTAATTTAAAAAACTTCGGCAAGTCCCTTTTTTCACGTTTCTTTGGGTTTGAAGAAGGTATTGATATTACCGATGAAGTAGCAGTCTTAAAAAGAAGAAATATTGTTATTAAAAATATTATTTTACTATCAAACATTTTCTACTTTTTATTAATGTTAGTTGTCTCAATAGTTTCAACTGATCCAGCCGATAAAACATTTAACTGGGTAGTTACAGTTGCTACTTTTCCACTAACATTTGTTATTAACTACTTTATGTCTAAACTAATTAATAAAGGTGAAAAAGATGACCTTTCAAAGCAGCAAATTGCCATGTATTTCGCTGTGTTTTATTTATTCATCTCAGCAACATTATTTTATTTAAAAGTTCATAATGTTGATGGACTAGAGACATTTGCTTATATTTTATTCTTTTATGTAATTACTATAGTAGCGCTTTACCAAGACAAAAAAGCTTTGTTAAATGGGGCATTATTATTATTTTCAATCTTAACAATTCTACACTTCTTTGTCACTCACTATTCACCTACATTAATTAGTGGGGGTGGAGAGCCAATGAAGTTAATGTTTGTTGATATTGGATTAAGAAGTATTATTTTTATTATTTACATTGTCGTATTATATGCCAATGTTTCGATTGGGCAATATATGCAAAAAGAAAGAGTTTCTGAAAAGATTAGACGTCAAGAAGTTGAGTCTGACTTCCAAGCTATCTCATCAGATTTATTTAAGGTTGTTTTATCATCTTCTAAAGCATTCTTTAATGAAAAAAGAGCTCATCAAGTCTACAGATTAGCTCATCGTTTAGGAGAATTAAATGGTCTTTCAACCACTGATTTAGAGAATTTAAAAGATTACGCTTTAGTCCATTTAAGACATGCTGAAATTGAAGATATTTCTGATAAGAGTCTGTCTCGTAGTTATGATGCTTTAAGAGAAAAAACTGAACTTGCTGCAACTATTTCTAAACGAATTCAACTTGCTCAAAAGTGTGAAGATATTGCAAGAAGTAATACTGAAGGAATTTTATCGCAATCATTTGTTTATGATATGAATAAAGTTCAACAAGATTTAGAATCACAAATTATCTTACTAGCGGATTTATATTACACCATGCGTGCTGTTGAGTCTTATAAAAGACCTCTTACGCATTTGACAGTTATGAAAGTATTTGAAACAGAATTTAATGTGTTTTTCGATCAAAATTTATTCCAAAGATTTATTTCATTTAATCAAGAATTCGCAAATATTTACGATAATTTTAAATAAGTTAAATAAGTTGTTAAACAATAAAAAATATTATATAATACATGTACTTATTAAGAACTATCTAGGCTAGTCACCGTTATGGTAGTAGCAACCTATCAAATTAGGTGCTTAAGACGAGGGGGTTATCCCAACAATAAGGAAAAGATAAATTGACGCTTTTCCTGGCGTCATTTTTTTATGCCAATACTAAAAATTATTATAAAGGAGAGATAAACATGAGATATTTTTCAAGTGAATCAGTTACAGAAGGACATCCTGATAAGGTATCAGATATAATTGCTGATAGCATATTGGATGCAATTTTAACAAAAGACCCAAAAGCAAGAGTAGCAGTTGAAGTTTCGGTTACTACTAATTTTTGCTTTATCTATGGTGAGGTTAAAAGTAAAGCTGAAGTAAATTATATAGAAGTTGCAAAAGAAGCAATTAAAAAAATTGGATATACAGACCGAGCATTAGGTTATGATGCGGATGAAGTTGAGTTTTTAGTTAAAATTGACAAACAATCACCTGATATATCATTAGGTGTTGACGGTAACGGAACGGCACTTCAAGGAGCTGGTGATCAAGGGATTGTTTTTGGATATGCTTCTAATGAAACAAAAGAATATATGCCGCTTGCAATTACTCTTGCTAATAAATTAGCTAAGAGATTAAGTGAAGTTAGAAAAATGGGTATTTTACCTGATTTGGGACCAGACGGGAAAACTCAAGTAACAGTTGAATATGATAAAAACGGGAAAGTTAATCGTATTGATGCAATCGTAGTATCAACTCAACATCGTGAACATTACTTAATTGATGATGTTAGACGTGATGTAAAAAAAGAAGTAATCGATTATATTATTCCGAAGCATTTAGTAGATAAAAACACTAAATATTATATTAACCCTACCGGAAGATTTGTTATGGGTGGTCCTGAAGGTGATGCTGGATTAACAGGAAGAAAGTTAATTGTTGACACTTATGGCGGATACGCAAAACATGGTGGCGGAGCGATGAGTGGTAAGGATTCATCAAAGGTTGACCGTTCAGGAGCATATATTGCTAGATATTTAGCGAAAAATATTGTTGCTTCAAAAATTGCTTCAAGATGCGAAATACAATTAGGATTCGCTATTGGAGTTGCTTATCCAGTAAGTTTATATGTCGATACATTTGGTACTGGATTAGTTGATGATAATATTATCACACAAGCAATTTGGGATAACTTTGATTTATCGCCAAGAGGTTTTATTGATAAATTACAACTTGAAGCACCAGTATTTAAAAATACAGCTGCGTACGGACATTTTGGAAGAGACTTTAACTGGGAAAAATTAGATAGTATTGAAGTATTTCAAAAATTAATTAAATAAATATTCATATAAAAAATCTATTGTAGTTTGTGGTTTATTCACATTCAATACTAGATTTTTTTATTTTTATATATGAAAATTATATTATTTTTCAGCCTAAAAAATAGACAAATTAGTCAAACTGCAATTTCACTTATTAAAACTAGTGTGAAAATAATGCTTTTTGGTACCGTTACAAACCGGAATTTCTTGATAATACTATATAAATATAGTAAAATATAATATGTTAGGGACGTGATACATTATGTTTAAAAAATTATTTGATCCATCAAGAAAAGTGTTAAAAGAATCAGCGAATATTGCTCAAAAAGTTGTTGAGCAACATGAAAATTATAAATCACTTAAAGATGAGGACTTTAAAAGATTAACCAATGAATTTAGACAACGCTATAGTGATGGTGAAACACTTGATGATTTATTAATTGAAGCTTTTGCTTTAGTTAGAGAAGCATCAATTAGAGTAACTGGTCTAGAACCATATCCAGTACAAATTCAAGGGGCTTACGTTATCCATCATGGTAACATCGCCGAGATGAAAACTGGAGAAGGTAAGACACTGACAGCGGTTATGCCGGCTTACTTAAATGCACTAAGTGGTGAACCAGTTCATATCGTTACGGTTAACGAATACTTAGCACGAAGAGAATCTGACGGGGAAATCGGTGATTTATTCCGCTTTTTAGGTTTAACAGTAGGACTAAATGTCCGTGATTTATCACCTAGCCAAAAAAGAGATGCTTATAATTGCGATATTATGTACTCAACCAATAGTGAATTAGGATTTGACTATTTACGTGATCATATGGTTGTTCATAAAAATGATATGGTACAACATCGCGGATTAAGATATGCAATTATCGACGAAGTTGACTCGATTTTAATTGATGAAGCGAGAACTCCATTAATTATTTCAGGTGGTGCACGCGAAACAAGAAACCTTTATCAAGCTGCTGATAGATTTGCTAAATCTGTTAGAGAAGATGAATATGAAATTGATATTGAA
Source organism: Acholeplasmataceae bacterium (assembly GCA_012837585.1). Taxonomy (GTDB): domain Bacteria; phylum Bacillota_I; class Bacilli_A; order Acholeplasmatales; family Acholeplasmataceae; genus DUQW01. Next base: position 19,657 of record DUQW01000088.1, on the reverse strand, counting down.
TCAAAAACAATTGAACTTTTACCTAAAGGGATTGAAAGAGCTGAACAAGTTTTTAAAATCGAAAACTTATATGAATTAAAAAACGTATCACTATTACACCATATTAATAACGCCCTAAGAGCTAACAAGTTAATGTTTAGAGATAAAGAATACGTTGTTCAAGATGGTGAAGTTTTAATTGTTGACCAATTTACTGGACGTATTTTAAGAGGTAGACAATTTTCTGAAGGATTGCATCAAGCATTAGAAGCGAAAGAAAATGTTGAAATTAAAAAGGAAACTATTACAGTTGCAACCATTACATACCAAAACTTCTTTAGAATGTATGCAAAACTTTCTGGTATGACTGGTACTGCAAAAACTGAGGAAGAAGAATTTAGAGAAATTTATAACATGAACGTTGTTGAAATTCCAACTAACGCTCCTGTTATTCGTCAAGATGCAGTTGATATGTTATTTGCAACTGCGGATGCTAAATATCGTGCGTTAATTAAAGAAGTTAAAGAACGTCATGAAAAAGGTCAACCAATCTTGATTGGTACGATTGCTGTTGAAACTTCAGAATTACTTTCAAGAATGTTAAGAGAAGAAAGAATTAAGCACGAAGTATTAAACGCTAAAAACCACGCTCGTGAAGCTGAAATCGTTTTAAATGCTGGTCAAAAAGGTGCAGTTACAATCGCAACTAACATGGCTGGTCGTGGTACCGACATTAAATTAGGCGAAGGTGTAGTTGAACTTGGAGGACTTGCTGTTATTGGTAGTGAACGCCATGAATCACGAAGAATAGATAACCAGTTACGTGGTCGTAGTGGTCGTCAAGGAGACCCAGGATATTCAAGATTTTATTTATCAGCAGATGACGAATTATTAATGAGATTCGGTGGCGAAAGATTTAGATCACAGATGGCAATGATTGCTAATTTACAAGGTGATCCAGATGAGCCACTTACATCAAAAATGTTTTCTAGATTTGTTCAAAACGCTCAAAAAAGAATAGAGGGTTTGAACTATGACACTAGAAAATCAGTTTTAAAATATGACGACGTTATGCGTCAACAAAGAGAAATTATCTATGAAGAACGTCGTTTCATCTTATTAACTGATTCTATCGAAGATCACGCTATTGAAATGGTTAATAGAGCTGTGACTCAATCAGTTCCAATGTTTATTAATGATGATAAACACGGAACAATTAATCATGAAGCGGTAATTAAACATTACGATGGTAACTTGTTTAAAAAAGGAACACTTACATTAGAAGAAATTTCTAATATTACCGACACTATTGAATTATCAGAATACTTATTAAACAAAGCTAAAATTGAAATTACTAATAAAAAAGAAAATGTTCCACCTCAATTATTTAATGAATTCCTAAAAGTAGTATTACTAAGAGTAATTGACACTTACTGGATGAGACACATCGACTCAATGAGTGAATTAAGACAAGCTGTTGGCTTACAAGCCTACAGTCAAACTAACCCGTTAATTGTTTACCAGCAAGAAGGTAGAGCGATGTTTGAAGAAATGGTTAGAGGCATGACCGAAGATACTGCTAGATACATTTTAAGAGCAACAATTGAATACAACGTTGAAAGAGAACAAGTGGTTAAAAACACTTCAACAAATCAAGGAGAGGAAGTAACAAGGAATCGTCCTAAAACGAGAAAAGTTAGAGGAAAACGTAAACCTTGGCAATAATATATGGAAAGATTTGAAGTATCAAGATTATTAACTGAATATGAAGAAAGAGTAGCTGACTTATCTAATGCGTTAGATATTAGCGCCCTAGAAACTGAACTAAAGGAACTTAACAAACAAATGTTAGATCCTAATTTTTGGAATGACCAAAATAACGCCAGAAAAGTCACTAAAAGAATTTCTGAAGTTGAAAATAATCTAAATACCTTCAAAAAACTATCAAAAGATTTAGAAAGTTTAAAAGAATGGTTTGAAATCTCTGAAAAAGATACTGAAGAGTGGGAAATCTTAATGACTGAACTTAATTCTTTTACTGAATTAATCGAAGAGTTTTCAATTCAAACCTTGCTATCAGAACCATATGATAACAATAACTGTATTTTAACGATTCAAGCCGGAGCAGGCGGCACTGAAGCCCAAGATTGGGCGGAAATGCTACAAAGAATGTATTTAAGATATGCTTCACGCATGAATTACAAAACTGAAATACTAGATTATCAACCTGGAGATGAAGCCGGAATTAAATCAGTTATGATTATGATTTCTGGTCCGTTTGCTTATGGTTATTTAAAAGCGGAAATTGGAATTCATAGATTAGTAAGAATTTCACCATTTGACGCTAATAAAAAACGTCATACATCATTTGCTGCAGTTGAAGTTGTTCCTGAAGTTGATGATGACGTGGAAATTGATATTAAAGAAGAAGATATTAAAGTTGACGTATACCGCTCAGGCGGTGCCGGTGGTCAGTCGGTTAACACAACCGATTCAGCGGTAAGAATTACCCACTTACCAACAAAGATTGTTGTTACATGTCAAAATGAGCGTAGTCAAATTCAAAACCGTGAAACGGCAATGAAAATATTATCTTCAAAATTATTACAACTTGAATTAGAGAAAAAAGAAGAAGAATTAATGAAATTAAAAGGAGAACAAAAATCAATTGGTTGGGGTTCTCAAATTCGTTCGTATGTTTTCCATCCATATCAAATGGTAAAAGATTTAAGAACTAACGAAGAAACAAGTCAAATTGATGATGTTATGGATGGCAAACTAGAAAACTTTATCAATGCATATTTAAAGTGGAGGTAAGTTATGCCAAAGATGAAACCAAAAACTAAATTTTATACTAAGTCATATATAGAAATTACTCTAGGTGTCTTAATTATGGCTATTGGGTTTTACTTTTTCTTCATTCCGTTAAATATTAACTCAGGTGGAGTTGGTGGTTTAAGTATCGTCTTAACCCATCTTATTAACAAGGAATGGTTAAAGATTAGTTACCTTGTTTATGCATTTAACGTTGGTTTATTAATACTGGCATATTTTACATTAGGTAAAAAAGTTTTCTTTAGAACATTATATCCAACTATACTATATCCAACAATCATTTTCTTATTAGAAATTTTTAAAGTGCCAAATGATTTAATTTTTAGAGGCTTTGCTGAAAATACTGAAACATCCCAGTTACTAATTGCCTCGTTATTCGGCTCAATGATCGTTGGAGCTGGGTTGGGTCTTGTTTTTAACAATAATACCACTACTGGTGGTATGGACATTGTCCAAAAAATATTTAACAAATACTTAAAAATTCCATTTTCAGTAGCGATCTACTTAACCGATGGAATAGTAGTATTATTAGGACTATTCGCCTTTGATATTGAAATTGTCTTATACGGGGTAATTTCAGTATTCTTAATTGGATTAATAGTAGATAAAGTTATCTTTAATGGTAGATCAGGATTTACTGCGTTTATCATTACTTGTCCTAAATATGAAGAAGCTATTAAAGGCGCAATTATTAACGATTTAGAACGCGGTTTTACCAAGGGCAAAGTTACTGGTGGATATACTGATAATGAAAGAACTTTAATTATTTGTACAATTGCTCGTAACCAAACATTTGACTTAAAGGATTACGTTTTAAAACACGATCCAAAAGCTTTCACTTTCATTGTTGAGACAAGGGAAGTAGTTGGTTATGGATTTGAATTAACAGGTGAATAATTATGAATAATCAAAACTATAACGGAGATTTTAATCAAAACGAAAGACAAACAATATCAAAAAGACTCTTAAGTTTAATTTTCTTAGGAGCCGTAGTTTTAGCATTTTTCTTAGGATTTATGTTTAATGTAATTACTAAAGTTGATTACCAACCAAGTATTCCTAATGAAAACAACTCAAAATTAACTTTTGAACAAAAAGCTTATGCTGATTTATATGAGTTTTTAGATAAAAATTATTATAAAGAAGTTGATAAAAATGAAGCATTTTATTATCAATTAACTAGTTTAGTTGATTCACTTGGAGATCCTTATACGCAAATTAGTTTAGTTGCGGTAACTCCTGGAGTGTCAAATTCCAATTTAACTGATTATGATGAAGAACATTTTGAAGGATTAGGAATTAGTTTCATCTATGAAGATTACATGATTAAAATTAACGAAGTAATGAGACACTCACCAGCAGAAAAAGCTTATATTTATCCAGGAGATAACATTATTGGAGTTCGTCATAATGGAAGAGATATTATTTTCCGTGATGAAAAAACACCTCAAACCGAAGCGTTATTATATGTAAGAGGTAATAGTGGGGATGAAAGAACTTTAATTATCGAAAGATTAGATCAAAGTAGAAGAGTTATCGTTGTAAGATATGAAAGATTTGCTCGTCCAACTGTAACAAGTAATATTGATGATGTTACTGCAACTTATGGATATATTAAGATTCATCAGTTTGAAGAAAAAACTTCTTTAGTCTTTGCAGAACATTTGGCTATCTTAGAACAAAGATTAACCGAAGATCAAACATTAATTATCGACTTAAGAGATAATCCAGGTGGTTATCTAACAACAATTGTTCCAATTATGCAACAATTTATTACTAGCGACCACACTAAAGTTATTGGTATAAAAGCATCAAAAACAGGCAAAACATTTTATTATGGTGGCGCGCTTGCTGAGAAAAAGCCTTACAATATTAAAGTTTTAGTTGATGAAAATACTGCATCAGCTTCAGAAATGCTTGCTGCATCGCTACATTACTTCGGTGGCTATGAAGTCTTTGGAAAGCCGACTTATGGTAAAAATGTTTATCAAACTACTGTAAATATTCCAATGACTGAACAAATTATTTTATCACTTAAATATACTGAAGGTTATTGGTTTTATGGTGAAAATAATATTATGGATAAAGATACAAATCCGATTCCAGTTACTGAAGTATTACCAAAAGGAATTTTAACTATTGAAGTTCCTTATTATACAAAAGATGTCTCATTAGACGAAGTTAATATTGGTTTAGAGTCAGCTCAAAAGTATTTAAATGTTTATAACCCATTATTAAATTTAAGAGAAGATGGATATATGGATATTGCTACTGAAAATGCAATAAAACAATTCCAACAAGACATGGGGCTTTATCCATCAGGAATATATAATTTGCAAACAAGTCAAAAAATGTATGATGACTATATGTCAAAATTAGAAAATCATTTATTTGATAATCAAATTCAATTTTTATTAACATGAAAATCATAAAAGAAAAAGATTTATATTATTTAATTACCGATGAACAAAAAATAAAACTGGAAATGGAAGTTGTTTCCAAATATAGGCTATATTACGAACATGAAAATATCCCATTTCAAGAAGTAATTAAAGAAAATAACTATTATTTTTATTACAATCTAGCATTAAAACGTCTAGCAAAGATGCAATCAGTGAAAATGTTAGAAAATTATTTGATAGAAAAAAATATCGATAATGATACTTTATCTAAAGTTATTAAAAGATTAAAAGAATTAAATTATTTAGATGATTATGAATACGCTAGAAATTATATTAGATTAAAAATGTATTCATTTGGACCAATAAACATAGAGAAAAAGCTATATGAAGACGGGGTCCATTATAGCATTATTAAAGAATTAATTAGCGAAATTGATGAAGAAGAGATTCTAACTGAATTACTTCAAAAAGATTTACAAAAAATTAGTTCTTCAAAACATTCTTACAAACAAAAACTAACTAGAAGATACTACTCAAAGGGATTTAACCTCTCCCTTATCAATGAGATATTATCAGAATTATTAGATGATATTTCATACGATGAAATTGATAGTTTAAAAAAAGACTATCATAAAATTAAATCTAAGGCAAAATCTGATGACGCGAGTGATTATGAGAAAAAAATGAAAATTAGAGAGAAACTTTTAAGAAAAGGTTACTTGTTAGAAAACATTAAGAAAGTTGAGGAACGATATTAATGAATTGGTATCCATCAAAAGAAGATTTATATTTCTTTGACCAGGGTAAATCATCAGACGCTTACCGTTTATTTGGTTCTCATTTAGTAAGAGATAAAAAAGGTAAAATCGTCGCAACTAGGTTTACTGTTTATGCACCAAATGCGGTTGCAGTAAAATTGATTTGTTCATACAACAATTTTGAAGGTTGGAAACATGAACTAACAAAAATTGATCCGTACGGAGTCTGGTCAATTGAAATTTCGGAAAACTTAGAGTGGAACACTTATAAATATGAAGTCTACACTCGAGACGGCAGAGTTTTGTATAAAGCTGATCCTTACGCTTATTTTAGTGAAGTAAGACCAGCAAACGCTTCAAAAGTTTATGATATTGAAGGTTATGAATGGCATGATGACGTTTGGATGTATACTAAACCAAAACCATATGACAAACCACTTTTAATTTATGAAATGCATCTTGGTTCTTGGAAAAGAAAACATGGTCAATTTATTAAATATAATGAATTAGTAGAAGATTTAATTCATTACCTAAAGGAAAATAACTTTACTCACGTTGAATTTTTACCAATTTACGAACATCCACTAGATGATTCTTGGGGATACCAAGGAACTGGATTTTTCGCTGCGACATCACGCTACGGTGTACCTAAAGATTTAATGTATTTAATTGATAGATTACATCAAGCTGGTATTGGTGTATTAATTGACTGGGTACTGGGACATATTAACCGTGATGAACACGGACTATATTTCTTTGATGGAACCCCTTTATATGAAATAGAAGATGAATTTCAAAGAGAAAACGTTGTTTGGGGTACAGCAAACTTAGACTTTTCTAAGGGACCTACTAAAAGTTTTATGTTTTCAGCACTATCGTTTTGGGTAAAATATTTCCACGTTGACGGTTTCCGTATTGATGCGGTATCAAACTTATATCACCACCACGGAAACCCAGATCACGGTGAAAATAAACCTGCAATCGATTTTCTAAAACAATTATCTCACCATCTATTTGGTTTAGACGATAGAATATTATTTATGGCAGAGGACTCAAGTGCTCATCCAGATGTAACTAAACCAGTTGACGCTGGCGGAGTTGGATTTAATTATAAATGGAATATGGGATTTATGAATGATACCTTAAGCTATTTTAAAAAAGATCCAATTTATCGTAAGTGGCACCATCATAATATTACATTTGGAACAACTTATGCATTTTCTGAACAATTTATCTTACCTTACTCTCATGACGAAGTAGTTCATGGAAAAGGTTCGATGCTTACTAAAATGCCTGGAGATTATTTCCAAAAGTTCGCAAATTACCGCGCTCTACTAACTTTATGGATGACTCATCCTGGTAAAAAACTATTATTTATGGGACAAGAATTTGCCCATTTCGCTGAATGGAATGTTAACCGAGAATTGGATTGGAATTTATTAGATTTTCCAGCCCATAATCGTTTTAATAGATTCTTTAAAGATTTAGGTCTAGTTTACCACCATCACAAAGAATTTTACGCATTTGATCATGACCCTAGAACTTTTGAGTGGATTGATGCCGATAACGCTAAACAATCAATTTATTCATATATTCGCTGGGGTAAAGATGAACATTCAGTTATAATCTTGAATTTAACTCCAAACGTATACCATAACTTTGAACTAGGAGTTCCAAAGGAAGGTGTATACGAGGAGATATTAAATAGTGATAAAGATGTTTATTACGGAAGTAACCAATATAACGGCTTACCTCTAGAAACAATCATGGAACCACGCCACAAATTTAGACAACACATCAAAGTAACACTTGGTCCATTAACCGGGCTAATATTAAAATACAAAGGAAAGAAGAGTGATAAAAATGACAAACTTTAAGAATAAAGAAGCATTTACACAATTATTCAAAGAAAATATTATTAAAAAGTATGCCATTCCTTTCGAGAAGTCTACACCTTATCAACAATATATGGTATTAGGTGAGATGTTAATGGAGGAGATCGGACCTGCATGGTACGAGACAAACGAAGTAATTAAAAAGAAAAAACATAAGGTAGTTCATTATTTCTCAATGGAGTTTTTAATGGGAAGAATGATTACTAATAACTTACAAAACTATGGTGTCTATAATGTGGTTAAAGCGGCGTTAAATGATTTAGGAATAGATTTAGATGACGTTGAACATAGAGAAGCGGACGCGGGATTAGGAAACGGTGGTCTAGGAAGACTTGCTGCATGTTTCCTTGATTCATCAGCATCACTAGGGTTACCTGTAATGGGACAAACAATTAGATATCGTTATGGATTCTTCAAACAAATTATCCAAAACGGATATCAAGTTGAATCACCAGACGTATGGTTAAAAGACCGTTACATTTGGGAAATTCGTCGTCAAGAAGAAGCCGTAAACGTTCCGTTTTACGGACATATTGAGATTGGTTTAAAACCAGACGGATCACTAGATGTAAGACACTTAAATGCTCAATACGTTAAAGCAGTTCCATATGATATGCCAATTATTGGAGATAAAAATGGTGTAGTTAACACCTTAAGAATGTGGAATGCTGAACCATCAGATATGAACTTCTCGTTCGTAACTCATGATTATTACCATAAGGTAAGAGAAATTTCAGAAATGCTTTATCCAAATGATGATACTGTAGCTGGTAAAATCTTAAGATTAAAGCAACAATATTTCTTCTCATCAGCAGGAATTAACTCAATTATTAAAAAGCATAAAGAGAATCACGGAACAGTTAAAAACTTAGCTGACTTTGTCGTATTCCAAATTAATGATACGCATCCAACATTAATTATTCCTGAATTAATGAGAATTTTAGTTGATGAAGAACAACTAGAATGGGAAGAAGCATGGGATATTACAACTAAAGTATGTGCGTATACTAACCACACTATTTTATATGAAGCGTTAGAAGTTTGGCCAATTAATATTTTTAAACAATTACTTCCAAGAATTTATACAATTACTGAAGAAATTGATCGTAGATTCGTAGAATCACTTGAAAAACAATATGGCAAAGACTCAGCGTTTATCCCATCACTACGCGTTATTAAAGACAACGTAATTAGAATGGCTAACTTAGCTATTATTGGTTCGTTTTCAGTTAACGGAGTAGCAAAATTACACACTGAAATCTTAAAAGATATCGTCTTTAAGGATTTTCATTCACACTATCCAAATAAGATTAACAATAAAACTAATGGTATTACACACCGTCGTTGGTGCTATCATATCAACCCTGAATTAGTTTCTATTTTATCGGATACAGTTGGTGATGGTTGGGTTCAAGATACTGAAAAACTAAAAGGATTATTAAAATATGAAAATGATCCTAAGATTCAAAAACGTTATAAAGAAATGAAGTTAGCTAGAAAAACTGAACTAGCTAATATCATTTTCAATAACCAACAAATTAAGTTAGATCCAACATCAATCTTTGATATTCAAGTTAAGAGATTACATGAATATAAACGACAACTGATGAAAGCTTTAGGAATTATGGCGATTTATAATCGACTAAAATCAGATGAAGATTTCAAAGCTAACTATCATCCACATTCATTTATCTTCGGCGCGAAAGCGGCACCTACATATTATTATGCGAAAAAAGTTATTAAATTAATTAATACTATCGCTGATAAAGTAAATAATGACCCAGAGACTAATGAACTATTAAAAGTAGTATTCGTTGAAGATTATAACGTATCATATGCTGAAAAGATTATGCCAGCAGCAGATGTTTCTGAACAAATCTCAACAGCTTCTAAAGAAGCATCAGGTACTGGTAATATGAAGTTTATGATGAACGGAGCGATTACTTTAGGTACTCTTGACGGCGCTAACGTTGAAATTAACGAATTAGTTGGCGATAATAACATGCAATTATTTGGACTAACAGCAGACGTGGTAACAGCACTTGAGAAAAATCCAGAACGTTATCGTCCAATTGAAATTTACGAAAATGACTTAGTCATTAAAGAAGTATTAGATCAATTAACTAATGGATTCTTTGATGTACCATTTGATGAATTTAAAGAAATTAAAGATTCTTTAATTTATAAAGATCGATACTATGTATTAAAAGACTTAAATAACTGGTTAGTTGCTCAAGACAACATTAATAAGCTATATAAAGATGAGAAGAGATGGTATCAAATGTCAATTCACAATACAGCAATGTCAGGGTTCTTCTCAGCTGACAGAACAATTTTAGACTACAATCGTGATATTTGGAATTTAAAGCCTATTAAAAAATAAATGGAGGATATTTATGGATAAAAAAAGACTTTTTATCATCTCCGGTCCAGTATCAGTCGGTAAAACAACAGTTGCAAGAATTTTAGGACATCATTTAACTGAATCTACTGCGATCGTTGATGGCGATGACATTTCAAGGTTTCGATTAGTTAATGGAAACGTTAGTGATTTCTTCTTAAAGAATGCTAAATCAATCATTCAAAATTTCTTAAAAAACGGAGTAGACGTAGTCTTTTCTCACTCAGTTTTACCAAATGAAATTGACGAATTAGTTAGCGGTTTAGACCAAGAAGAAGTTAAAGTAGTATTTTTAACAGCAGGTTTAAAAACACTGCAACTACGTAATCAAACAAGACCAACAGACGGACAAACATCACTAGATCTTGAACAAGAATTACGTGGTTTCGCTGATGCTAAGCTTGATCCAAAATACGTATTAGACAATTCGCAATTGTCACTTACTGAAACTGCAAAAATCATTATTGAAGAAAAACGTTTCATCTTAAAAAAATAAAAATTAAAAACCTAAGAAAGCTTATTGTTAAGACCTTTTCTTAGGTTTTTTTATTTTTTAATTATTAATTATAAATTGAAAACTTTTTCTAAATAATCGACAATTCCATCTTCCTGATTAGTTAAATAAGTTTGATATTTACTAGCTAATTCTAATCCGTTTTTAGCATTTAACATTGATACTCCGTGATTAACTGTTTGAAGCATATCAAAATCATTTAAATCATCGCCAAATGCGATTGTATAGTCACGGTTAACTTTAAACATATCAATAATAATATTTATCGCATTTCCCTTAGTGTTTTCTTTAACGTAAACTTCATAAAGTGAAATGCCGTCTTTTGATCCCCATAAGCGGTAAGTAATTTTTTCGAAATGGTTATTAATAATTGTTTCAAAAAAACTTTGATGTTCATCAAGTAAGGTAAAGATTATTCCCGTAGGAGCAACATCAACTTTATCGAAGTCTCCTATGATAATATCTTCCTTTTTTGTTACATGGAATAGCCAACTTAATCTTTCGTCATAATTATAAATATAAACTTTTTCATCGATATTATATAAAGCGGAAATTGTAATATCTTTTACCAGTCTAAATAATTTATGAGAATCTTCTAAATCCATTAGAAGTTTAATCTCTTTAAAATTAGGGTCAGATGGATTAGAAATAAAGGCCCCATTATCAGTAATAAATGGTCCTTTTAAATTTAATTGGCGGTAAATATCAATAGCTCCTACATATGGTCTACCCGTAGTAATAATTACTTCGTGTCCCTTACTGGTTAAATAGTTTACGTAGTTGATTGTTCTTTTTGATAAATTACCATGTCTATCAAGTAAAGAGCCGTCTAAATCAAAAAACAAATAATATTTCATAAAACACCTCACAATAAATTATCTCATAATAATAATTGAAAATGCAAATTATATTATTTTTACATATTATTTGCGATTATTTTCCTATGTAATCAATATTATAATCTATGTTATAATATTATGAGAGGGAATCACATGATTTTTCTAATTAATTTACAAGACTATTTAAATCTCCCAACAATCATCGCCTTTGGAATAGGTATTCTTATGGGCTTTTTACTCTTATTACTTTTATATATTCTTGCCGTTATTAAGAGTATGAATAAAGAAATGAAGAAAAAGAAAGTTGAAGAAGCTGATGTTGATAAAAATGAAGTTCAGTGGCTCATTGATGATTCCATTAGTAGATTTAAACAAATGGAAAAAGAGAAAAAACAATCAACAGTTAAAAATGTCTATGAAGTTGGAAAAGATCTAGCACATAATATTGCAAGTAAATTTAATCCCTCTAGTAAATACCCTTTATACGAACTAACAATTGATGAAACATTAGTTTTAGTTCATTACATTACCGATAGAATTGATGAATTATTAAGTTCTAAAATATTAAAAATGTTTCGCGGTTATACTATTAAAAAAATTATTACCTTAAAGAATACTGGTCAAAAAATTACTGAATCTAAAATTTATAAAACAGCAACGGGAGCAAAATTAGGTAAGATGATGCAAGCTTTAAAAGTAGTTAACCCATTTTACTGGATTAAAAAAGGTACTGTTGATCAAGCCATTAAAATAATAATTAGAAAAATCGCCATAAATAGCATCATTATCATTGGCGAAGAAACATATAAAATTTATAGTAAAAAAATATTTGAATCGGAAATTAATGAAGAAGCATCAATGGAAGAATTAAATGAATATATTAAAACTGAGGAGGAAGAAGACAATGCAAAGAAGGAAAAAAGAACAAAATAACAAATATGAAAGTAAAAAAACAATCTTTGTTATTCCTCAAATTGTCAAAATTGAAGGATTAAGAACTGATACTAAATTCAAACCAACTAAACCTGTTTCTCCTATTTGGGGAAGAAAAGTAGTTGACGTTTTTGTACCTGAAGTAAAAGTAGTTGACACTGGTGATGTTGATACCCGTTATGATACTTTCCGTGATGAAAAATCACGTAAAATTTCAGCTGAAGAAAGATCTCAATATAGCGAATTTACCAATATTGTTACTGATGAATCAAGAGAACAATTTTTAGGTAGCCCAGTTCATAAACCAGAAGTTGAAAAATCTGAAGTTGCTTCTAAAAAAGAAACATTAATTAAACCTATTGGTTTCTTTAAAGAAGTTAATAAACCACAATCATCAAGTGCATTTTATGATGATCATAAAGATGCTAAAGCAAAAACAGTTAATTATGAACCAGTAAAACCACTTGAAGAAGAAACTTTAGAAGAACCTACAACACCACAAAATTTTGAAGAGTTTGATATTTATCATACTCCAACTACATACACTGTTGAAGAAGCAATGGAAATGGAACAAAAACTTAATGTCTTTGAAGAAGTTTCTAAAGAACCTATCGAAGAAGAAGTTGCTCCTCAGCCAAAAGCTAAAAAACAAACATTTGAATCTCAATACGTTATGCCAAGCGTTAAAATGTTTTCGAAAAAAGATTTGGAACTTGACTCACAACCTGAGTGGTTAATTCGTCAAGTTGAAGTTATTAACTCAACATTAGCTCAATTTAGTATTGATGGTAGAGTAGTTAATACGAAAAAAGGACCAACAGTTACTCGTTATGAAATTGAATTAGAAGCTGGAGTTAACGTAAAACGTGTTAACTCAATTGAAGATAACTTAATGATGAATTTATCGGCATCTTCAATTAGAATTGAAGCTCCAATCCCTGGTAAACCATATGTTGGAATCGAAGTACCAAACGAAGTTCCAGAAATTGTTAAATTCGGTAATGTTGTTGATACTCCAGAATTTACTGATTACGAAGATAAACCACTAAGAGTAGCCTTAGGTGTTGATATTGATGGTGAAAATATTTACACAGATATTCAAAAGATGCCTCACGGATTAATTGCGGGTGCGACTAATAGTGGTAAGAGTGTTTGTGTTAATACTATATTAGTTAGTTTACTACTTAAAAATACGCCGGAAGATTTAAAACTGATTTTAATTGACCCGAAAATGGTAGAATTACAACCATATAATGATTTACCACACTTGATTACTCCAGTTATTACTGATGCTAAGATGGCAGCAACAGCTTTAAAATGGGTTGTTGATGAAATGGAAAAAAGATTTAAAACTTTTGCCGAAAATAGAAGCCGTGATATTCAATCATATAACAAAAACATCTTAAATGGCGCAGCCCAAGGCGATAAAATGCCATATATCGTTATTGTAATTGATGAGTTAGCTGACTTAATGGTAGTTGCAGCTCAAGACGTTGAAAACTCAATTCAAAGAATTACTCAAAAAGCAAGAGCAGCCGGCATTCACTTATTAGTAGCAACACAAAGACCAACAACAGATGTTGTTAAGGGAACTATTAAAGCTAATATTCCGTCAAGAATTGCCTTTAGAGTTGCTTCATTTGTTGACTCAGTAACAATTCTAGACTCTCAAGGAGCTGAAAGCTTACTTGGTAAAGGAGATATGCTTTTTAAAGAAACTGATCAAGTTATTCGACTTCAAGGTGCTTGGATTCCAGATAGCGAAATTTATGATGTAACTGACTTTATTAGAAAACATAGTGAACCTAACTATGTCTTCCAACACGAAGAATTACAGCAAAAAGCGAAATTTATGATGGATTTATCAGATGAATTATTCGTTCCTGTAGCTAAATTTGTTGTTCAAGAACAACGTTGTTCAATTAATAGTATACAAAAGGAATTTTCAATAGGCTTTAATCGTGCCCAAACATTAGTTGATGCTTTAGAAAATTACCACATTGTATCAGAGGCACAAGGAACAGTTGCTAGAGAAGTATTAATTAAAACTCAAGATCAATTAGAGGAAGTATTAAAGAATATATGAATTATCTTTCCAAAGAAAAATCACTTTCATATTTATATATAAGTACAGTCTTATTTATAACAAATATCTTGATGATAATTGTTACTTTTAACAACCCTTTAACTAAAGCGTGGCTTCCAATTATTTATATAATTGGAGCTTTATTATCGATTGTATATCTATTATATATATTCATTAAAACTTATATTTATAATGAAGAAATAGATGAAACTTCTAAAGAATTTAAAATATATGATTTCATTGCACCGATGGTCGTAATGACATCAATTATTATTATGATTTTTGGTAATGTAATAGTTTCTGGAAAAGTGGATGGTCGCTCTATGGAGCAAACTCTGCACCATAATCAAGATATTTTAATTTATAAATTTAACTATGTTCCAAAGATTGATGATGTAATAATTATTTCACGTGATGGTTCTAACGGAAAGGAACTAATTATTAAAAGAGTGATTGCAGTTCCTGGTGATAAAATAAGTTTTAAAGAAACTATTCCGGGCTTTGGTTTTATTTTTGTTAATGACACGTTATACCAAAATAGGTATTTAAAAGAAGATAGATCACCGACTATGTTTTCAAAAGATGAATACATGAAAATGGTCGAGCTTGAATTACATAATGGTAATTATGATGACGAAGTTACGCTTTCAAAAGATTATTATATAGCACTTGGAGATAATTTTAATAATTCAAGTGATTCAAGGCACTTCGGTGCATTTCATATTTCTCAAATTGGAGGAAAAATGATTTTTAAGTTTGGAGGTTGATTAGATGAGTAATATTAACTGGTATCCAGGTCATATGGCGAAGTCTTTTCGCGAACTTGAAAAACACTTAAAATTAGTTGATATTGTAATGATTTTACTTGATTCTAGAATTCCTAAATCAAGTATGAATCCAGAAATATTAAAAAGAGTAAAAGATAAACCAACTCTAATTTTACTTAATAAAAGTGATTTAGCTGATAAAAAAGTTTTATCTGAGTGGGAAACCTATTATAAAAAAGAAGGGTTTTATACCCTTCAAATTGATGCCACTGATAAAAGAAGTTTATCTAAAATTTATCCACTTGTTAGAAATGTTATATTACATGATAAAGTCGAAAAAATTTTAGCTAAAGGACGTCAATTAACACCTTTTAAAACGATGATTTTAGGTATTCCTAATGTTGGAAAATCTACTTTAATTAATAATTTAGGGACTAGGTCTGTCGCAATTGTGGAAAATAGACCGGGAGTAACCCGCAAACTTAATTGGTATCGATTATCTGATGAGTTTGAACTACTTGATACCCCAGGTGTATTATGGCCTAAATTTGATCAAACTACCGGATATAATCTAGCTATTACGGGTGCAATTAGAGATGATATTTTGCCACTTGATGACGTTGTAATATATTGTTTAGAGTATTTATCAAAATACTATCCGGAACAACTAAAAATGAGATATCGCCTTGATTCAATTAAAGACCCAATAAGAATATTAGACCATATTGGGAAAACTCAAGGCGCCCTACTTCCAGGTAAAGAAATTGATTATGATAGAGTTTACGGAATTATCTTAAAAGATATTCGTCAAAATCGTTTAGGAGGACTTTCTTTTGAACGGCCATGATAACAACATAAAACTAAAACATAATATTAATTTTATTGCTGGTATTGATGAAGCGGGAAGGGGGCCTCTTGCAGGGCCAGTAGTTGCTGCAGCAGTTATTATTGATTACCATCCGGAATTAATAAAAGTTAATGATTCTAAAAAACTAACTAAAAAGAACCGCAAAGATTTAGCCATCTTAATTAAAAAACATGCTAAATCAATTGGAATTGGTGTTGTAAGTGCCCAGGAGATTGATCTTTATAACATTAAAGTCGCAAGTCAAATTGCGATGGAGCGAGCCGTTAGTAACTTGACAATCAAACCTAATATGTTATTAATTGATTTTGAACATATTAATTCTAATATTTCGCAAATATCAATTACTAAAGGAGATATGACTAGTTTTAGTATCGCTTGTGCTTCAATTATCGCGAAAACGTATCGTGATAAATTAATGGAAGATTATGATACAAAATATCCAATGTATGAATTTTCTAAACATATGGGATATCCGACTAAAAGACATTTAGAGTTATTAAAAATACATGGTGTTTCCGAAATACATCGTAAAACATTTAAACCTGTTAAAAATATTTTAGAAAAAGGAGATTTGTAATCTCTTTTTTTTATAAACAAAATAAAATTAAAAACTATTATATATTTTAATAAATATATATAAAAAAACTTAAATTTTTATAACTTGACAAATCAAAAATAGAATATATAATTATAAAGGAAAGAGAGGGAATTATTAATGAAATTATTAATTGTGGAATCTCCATCAAAAGCTAAAACTATCAAAAGTTATGTTGGACGAGACGTCCAAGTTTTAGCTTCGGTCGGTCACATTAGAGATTTAGCAACTTCAGGCCGTGGTGATTTAGGCGTTGATATTCAAAATGATTTTAAACCTCGATATGAAATAACTAAAGGTAAGGAAAAAGTAGTTGAGGAGTTAATTAAGGCAGCCAAAGGTAAAGAAGTAATCCTTGCAACTGACCCTGATAGAGAAGGAGAGGCAATCGCTTGGCATTTATCACAAATTTTAAATTTAGATGAAAATGCTAAAAATAGAGCTGAATTTAAAGAAATTACTAAAAAGACTGTCTCACAAGAATTAAATAACTTAAAGAAAATTAATATAGATTTAGTTGAATCTCAAGAAACAAGAAGAATTGTCGATCGAATTATTGGTTTTAAATTATCTAATTTAGTTAAAAAGAAAATTAAAGCTAAATCGGCAGGAAGAGTTCAAAGTGTTGCCTTGAGGCTAGTGGTTGAACTTGAAGAAGAAATTCAAGCATTTATTCCAGAAACTTACTATGATATTAAATTAATATATAATAAAATAGACTTTAACTATATTAAACAACATAAAGATTTAATTAAATTAGAAGAAGCTAACCTTATTAAAGAAGAAGTAACTGGACCTTATATAGTTAAAAGTATTGATAAAAGAGTTAGAACATCAAAAGCTAAACCAGCTTATATTACATCAACATTACAACAAGACGCTAATAACATCTTAAGATATTCAGCAAGTAAGACAATGCGTGTTGCTCAGCAATTATATGAAGGTATTCAAATAAATGGTGATATTACTGGTTTAATTACGTATATGCGTACTGACTCAACAAGATTATCAAACGAATTTTTATACCCGGCAAGAGATTTTATCCAAGAAAAATACGGTAAAGAATATTTAGGCTTTTATAATCAAAAACAATCAGACCAATCACAAGATGCCCATGAAGCAATTAGACCTACTGATGTTAAACTAACTCCTGAATTAGTTGAATCATACTTAGATAAAGATCAATTTAGATTATATAAAATGATCTATGAAAGAACTTTAGAAGCATTAATGGCAGACAGCAAATATGATGTAACTAAGATTACTGTTACAAGTAATGATCATGATTTTGAAACAGAAGAAGTTATTCAAACATTTAAAGGTTATACCATTATTAAAGATGATAATAAAGATAAGGTTTTACCAAAATTTGAAGTTGGTGAAGAACTTGTAAATGCGAAGTTAAAATTCAATGAAAAACAAACCGAACCACCAACTAGATACTCTGAGGCTACTCTAATTAAAAAACTTGAACAATTAGGAATTGGTAGACCTTCAACATATGCACATATTATCTCAACTTTAAGACAAAGAGATTATGTAAGATCCGAAAAAAGAAGATTCGTACCAACAAAATTAGGAATGCGTACTTCAAAAGCTTTAACTGAGTATTTTAGCAAGATTATTAACTATGAATATACGTCAAGACTTGAAACAGTTTTAGATGAGATTGCCGAAGGTAAAAAAGATCGTACTGAAACACTTCGTAGATTCTATAATCACTTTATGCCAATCTATCAATATGCAGATAAAAACATGCCCTTTATACCAAATGAAAAAACGGGTACAATGTGCCCGCTATGCGGTAATCCACTAGAATATAAATATTCGAATTATGGTAGATTTATTGGTTGTTCGAATTTTCCAAAATGTAAATATACCGAAAATATAGAAACAGATAAACCAAAACGAAGCACTAAACAAATTGAAGAAAAAGATGAATAACAATTCATATTAAATGCGTAAGTAATGCCATTTCTTATTGAAATGTAAATTAATGTTTACAATTTGTAAAAACTGTGTTATAATTTAAGTGCATCTAATTTTATAGATGTTACTTATCCCCTATAGTGTGATTTATTCACACTAAATCCCCTTAATTAGACCCTCTCCCCAAGAGGGTCGCTTTTTTTATTAATATTATCTTTATTATGATATAATATCATAGGGTAAAGGATGTGATACCTTTGAGTTTTTTTAAGAGAATATTTAGAAGAAAACCAAAAACAAATAAATATGAAATGGGGCTTCACCGTTCAAGACAAGCTTTAGATAATTTAAGAGATATTTTAGAATCTAGCGATCGTATTGATGATGAACTATTTGATTCAATTGAAGATATTTTTATTCAAGCTGACGTAGGTGTTGATACTGTATTATATTTTGTTGATGAATTAAAAAAAGAAATCAACTCAAAGAAAATTGAAGATCCAAGTGAACTATCAGAAATAATTGTCGATAAATTATTTGAAATATATTTAAAAGATGAGGTTGTTATTACTGACTTAACATATGATAAAGATAAAATTAACGTTTATCTTTTTGTAGGTGTTAATGGAGTTGGTAAAACAACTTCAATTGGAAAAATTGCTCATCAATTCCTATCTGAAGGTCATAAAGTATTAGTTATTGCTGGTGATACTTTTAGAGCTGGTGCTATCGAACAATTAAAAATATGGGCCGATCGCGCTAAAGTAGCTTTTTATTCAAAAGAACAATTTGCTGATCCTTCAAGTGTAATTTATGACGGACTTCAAAAAGCAAAAAATGAAGGATATGATGTTGT
>DUQW01000015.1 GCA_012837585.1 Acholeplasmataceae bacterium | reverse complement strand
TAATTACTGGTAAAGATCAAATTACACTGCAATTTATTAGTGAAATTGCCTTAGCCTTTATCGCATTTAGTATTGGTAGTGAATTCAATATTAAAAGTGTTAAAAAGATGGGGAAAGAAGTTAACGTAATTACTTTGTTAGAAGTAACAGGCGCAGTTATGTTAGTATTCCTATTTATGCTTGTTATGCCAAAGCCTCAAAGCTTTAATTCGCATTACGGTATAGGAGGGTATAATCCGTTTGCTAAGCCAAATGTCGCTTATTCATTAATTTTGGCAAGTATGTCTGCTGCAACAGCACCAGCAGCAACATTAATGGTTGTTAGACAATATAGAGCATACGGACCAGTTACAAAGAAAATCTTACCAATTACTGCAATGGATGATATTTACGGAATTGTTGTGTTTGGATTCTTTATCTCATTTGCGCAACTATTAGTTCCAGCCGGAGAACAATTACCATTATGGTTAATGATTTCTAAACCATTTATTGAAGTATTTGGATCACTTTTAATCGGAGCTTTAATTGGATATCCGCTAGCTATTTTAGCTAAGAAGTTCGACAGAGAACGTGATGATATTCAAGTATTAGCAATTTCGGCTGTTGTCTTATCAATTGGTTTAATTAGTATTTTAGACCATGAAAAAGTATTAGGACAATATGGTATTAGCTTTTCTGCGTTACTCTCTAATATTATTACAGGTGCAATGATTGCTAACTTAACTAGAAGACCAACTAGAACGTTTAATGCAGTTAACGATTTTACTGCACCGTTCTTCGTAATGTTCTTTACTCTAGCGGGAGCTGGATTAGATCTTGCTATTATTAAACAAGAATGGTTAATTGCTGTAATTGCTTTAGTCTATATTATTGGTAGAGGTGTTGGTAAGTATTTAGGTACTCGCCTAGGCGCTACAATTATGAAGAGTGAAGATAGTGTTAAAAATTGGTTAGGTCTTGGACTCTTACCACAAGGTGGAGTTTCAATTGGACTTTTAGTCCTTGTTAGAAAAGCCTTCACAGATTTAGCTGAAGGGCAATTAAGTCCAATGTATAGCCTAATTTATACTATCATCATGTTAAGTATTTTAGTTTATGAAACATCAGGCCCAATTTTTGCTAAGATTGCAATTAGTAAAGCCGGAGAAATTGGTGGTCTTGATAAATTTGAAAAATTATCAAGTGTAGAAGATTTAGTTCCATTTGAAGAAGGAGGAATGTAAGAATGAACGTATTATTTATTGTATTAAATGATTTGGCATATCTAGATGAAATTTTAGAAAAATTTGTTGACTTAAAAGTTAGAGGAGCAACAATTATTGAATCTCAAGGAATGGCTTCAGCTATTTTAAATAGTGAAGGATTAAATTTCTTAATGGGTGGATTATTCAAAGGAAGAACTGACGAAGAACAAAAATACTCAAAAACTATCTTTACAGTAATTCCAGATGAAGAAACATTAAATAAAACTGTCCAAGCAGTTCAAAAGATTGTTGAAAGAAGTAAAAAACGTACAATTGGGTTCATGTTTACAGTTCCTGTAACTGGAATTTTCCCACTTTCACCAAAAGTAAAATAATAATTAATAATAAAAGCTACCAACCAAACGGTTAGGTAG
>DUQW01000014.1 GCA_012837585.1 Acholeplasmataceae bacterium | reverse complement strand
TGATGTTGAAGTTGGATCAACTACTCCAGTATTTGTATTAAACACCGGAGCAGGAAATGCATCTAACGATAACGTATATTATGGTGAAACTCTTCCAAACTTTGCAGTTGAAGCATTCTCATTTAGATTTGATTTAGGTAGTTTTGCTAATGGAGCAGGTACATTTGCATTTAACAAACGCACTGTTTATACAATGCTAAGTTTATCAATCGTTACTGGCTTTGTTAAAGGAAACTTAACTGATGAACAAAAAGATGCTTTCAAACAAGAAATGATTTCAAGATTCTCAATCGTTGAAGTTGTTAATGGTGAAGCGACTACTAACACAGTACCTATTACTGAAATTAACTTTAACGAATTTGCTGATGATACTAAAGAATTCGTTTTAACATTAGGCGAAGATTTAGATGCTACTAAAGATTACCGTGTTATTTATCAAGCACCTACACCAGAACAACCAGTTAAAGAAAGAACTATTAGATTTGAAGTTACTGCACCAGCAGGAACTCCAGCGGTTTACGTTGTAGGTAGTTTAAACGGATGGACTCCTGGTATATCTAACTGGAAATTAACTAAAGGTGCTAATGATGTATGGACATTAGAAGTAACTGCAATGTTATCACCGCAAAACTTCGAATACAAATATGTATATGCACCATCTTGGGATTTTGCAGAAGATATAGGGCCTAACCGTGTATTAACTATTGGCGATGAAGCAGAAGTTGTTGTAAAAGATACAGTTACTTGGGGAACTGCACCAGTTGATGGAGCTGAATATCCAGAAGAAGCTGAAGCAGTTGTTTTAGCTGATGAAGAATTAGTTGAAATTGTTACTCCAGAACCTATTTTTGCTGAATTAGATTTAGATAGAGATGCACCAAATTTAATGATTCAATCAGATGTTGATGGTGAAACTGAAGATGGTATTCCATTTATTTATATTAAACAATATTCTAAATGGGACCAAACATTATTCCCTGACTTTATCGTAAACGATAATAGAGATGGTAGAATTACACACCGTGTATATGTACCAGCCGATACTGAGTTTAAGATCTTAGATACTAACACATTAGGCGATCAAAAGATTTTATTACGTGTTACTGATGACTGGGGTCACGTAACAGAAGTAGTGTTTATCTTCAGGGTTGTTGCAAAAATTCCAAAGAAATGAGGTAATGACTAATGAGAAACGCTAAAAGATATTTATTATTTGTACTAGTTGCTTTAGTTTTAATTACTGCAGCTGGTTGTAAAAAAGAAGGAGATGTTGTAGACTTCTCAGAAGTATTAAGACAAAAAGAAGAAATTAACGTATGGTTAGACGATGAAGGCGGCGAATATGCAGCTGAATTAATCAAAGAGTTTAACAAAACTCCAGAAGGAAGAAACATTACTGTTAGATATCGTCACGAAGGTTCAGTAGAATCTAGAGATAGATTAAAAGTTGTTGGACCTACTGGTGGTGGACCTGACGTATTCCAATTCCCACATGACCATTTAGCTCCTGCGATTATGGAAGACCTAGTGTACGCACTACCTGCTTCTACAAGAGAATTAGTTGAACAAAGAGCTCACCCACTAGGTGCTCAAATTGCTCAAGTTCAATATAATGAAACTACTAAAGAATATGGTCATGGTTCAGGCGCTGAAGTTATGTTATATGCTATGCCAACATCAATTGAATCAGTTGGATTATACTATAACAAAAAATTAATTGATGAAGCTCAAGTTCCTGAAACAATGGAAGACTTAATTGCAAAAGCACAAGTATGGAATGCCGAACTTGCAAATGACGGATCAGGATTAACAAACGCTGAAAAGGGTTGGAGATATTTAACTACATCTAGCCACTTTGCAGACTCATATTTCATGCAAGGTTTCTATTCATCATTTGGATATCGTCCATTTGGTCCAAACCTTGACAATAAAAACCAAGTTGGTTTTGAATCTACAGAAATTAAAAATGCTTTAGCATGGTTCAAAGATTCATTAAAACCAGTAGTATCTGGAGATTCGACAGATACTAAAGGATATGGTACAGAATTTGAAGCTGGAAATATTCCTTTAATTATTGCTGGTCCATGGAACATTGAAGCATATAAATCTAAAACAGATGTAATTGATTTAGGTATTGCTCAAATGCCAACTGTTGGTGGTAATGAGGTTCAAACTTATGCTGGTGCAATTATGACTGCGGTTTACAAATATTCTAAGAACCGTTCAGCAGCAGTTAAGTTTGTTGAGTTCATGAACTCAGATATAGCTATGGAACTTTTATACAAACATAAAGGTAAATTACCAGCTTTAAAAACTGAATTACTTTCTAATATTCCAGGTGTAACAGCTGACGAATTATTAATGGCAATGTCAAAACAACTTGAAACATCAATTCCAATGCCAACTATCCCAGAAGTACAACACTATTGGGGTCCTGCTCAAAAATTAATTGAGGATCTTTGGAAAGGTGTAGATATTGCTACAGCTACTAAAGAAGCTCAAGAATCATACGAAGCTTTATCAAGACTTGGACAATAAAAAAGTCAATAGTTTAAATTAAAAAAATAAGTGATGGCGGTGTCAATTTTTGACATCGCCATTACCTAATTAAAAGGTGAAAATATGGAAACTGAAAAAATGCAAAAAAACCCTTCAGCAAAACGTAATAGAAGTATTTTAAAAGCTATTGCTTCGGGTTTTATTTGGGGGTTAGGACAACTATTAAATAAACAATACTTAAAAGCAGTATTATTCTTTGTTATTTTTGCTGGTTTCATTGGAATTGAATTAGGAACTAGTAAATATTTTCAAAAGACAGATCCATATGATAAAATAACCGGTCAAGATTTTGTTAGGGGCGAACGAAATCAATTCTTACCAAACTTTATATCTTTAAAGTATACTGAGGCTCGTGATTCTTACAGTGAGCATAACTTACCAGAATCATTTAGAGATTTTGATGAAAGATTTTTTAAGAATGGAAGATATGTTTTAAATACAGAACAAGAATTAATTGATTTTATTGCCTATGATTTAGTCAAACAAAATCCTACCTCATATAATAATATCTTCACACCTAGCAACAAAATAATTATTGAACGCGGTGAAAATGGAGAAGACATTGATCCATATCTTAAATCAAGACAATACTTAGCATTAAAAGAAGTATTATATCGTGATTCTGAACAATTATTTTATCGTGAAAGAAATTACCAAGTTGATGGTAATGAAGTAAAAGATTATGTTGAGGTTAATTTTACTACGGGAGAAGAAGTTAAATATGCTGATGATCAATTAAACGTAGTAACTTCAGTGGCCGGCTTTTCTAAATATGAAAAAACCGGAGCATCATATATTATTGGTGATAAATTATATGTTGCAGTAAAAGTTGATTTTACTGATGACCCTAACATTCCAGTTTATATGAATGTCTTTGATAGCACAGAAGAACCAATATTTATACTACCTGATGGATCAACTCAAGTAACTAATAAAGGTCCACTATATTCAATTGATGGATCAGTTTATGAGTATGTTAAACCAGGCTTAGTATATAACGGTGTTAGAAAACAATTTGTAGCAACTCCGTTTACTAAAGTATTTACTGATTATATGCATTACCGTTATAACCAAATTGGTAACGCATATACTAATGATGACTATACTAGATTAGTAATCAAAATACACTTAGCAATGCACCCAGAAGAAAGGGCGACATTTGAGCGTGAATTTGATAATTTCTTTTATGATAAAGCTGGTTTATTTGTAAGAAGTTACTGGGGTGTATTTACACTAGGTACAACTAAGAAGATTGAATTTAGAGAGTATGCAGCTTTTGCAGACGCTCTAACGATGCATAACGGGACAAGATTTGTTGATATTGATGAATCTCACCCTGTATTAGGACACGTTTCAACGCATGTGTTACTAGAGGGATTAATTGGAGTGATCCTTTCATTGTTTTTCTTTATCTTTATGATTTGGTCAATTGTTGATGCATATCGAACAAGTGAAAAGATTTATAAAGAGGAAGAAGTATTAGGTGGAACCGAGTATTTCAAAGAAGTATACGAATCAAGCTTTGAATATATCGTATTATCACCAGCATTATTCGTATTAGCATTCATTTCAATTATGCCAATTATCTTTGGGTTCTTACTAGCGTTTACCTCAATTTCAGGTAAACAATCAATGATTGACACCTTCGATTATGTTGGCTTTAAAAACTTCTTTGCATTATTTAATTTCACTGATGGATTCGGAGCGTCATTTGGTAAAGCGTTCTGGAGAGTATTATTATGGACAATCATTTGGGCCGTTTTCTCAACCGGAACAGTTTTCTTTGGCGGGTTATTCCAAGCACTTATATTAAATAGTGAAAGAGTTCAGTTTAAGAGATTTTGGAGAACAATTTTAATTCTTCCGTGGGCGATGCCAGCATTACTATCTCAAATGGTTTTCTCAGTTATGTTTGGGGAAACAGGGTTTATTAATAACCTCTTTAGACAAGTTGGACTGTATGACCTCTTTATGAAACTCGGGTGGCTTGGACGCGACTTTAGTATGTTAGAGGGTGTTGAAAAACTATTCTATATTGGTCGTGATAATATCCAATGGTTTACAAACCCATTTAACCCAACATTCGTTAAAATTATTTTAATTATCGTTAATATTTGGCTAGGATTCCCTTACTTCATGGCTTTAATGAGCGGTATTATGACAGCTATTGATAAGTCGTTATATGAAGCAGCTGATATTGACGGTGCAACTAAATGGCAAAAATTACGTTATATTACAATGCCACTTATTTTATATTCAACCGCACCAATTTTAATTATGACATTCTCAGGAAACTTTAATAACTTTGGTGTAATTTATTTCATCACTGGAGGCGGGCCAAACGCGGGAAGCTACTCCAGGGGGTTTGCGGGAGATACAGATATCTTGATCTCCTGGATGTACAAACTAACGGTAGATGAATCGATATATAACATCGCTTCGGTATTCTCCGTCTTGATCTTTATCTTCGTTGGTTCAATTACGGCCTGGAACTTATCTAGAACCAGAGCATTTAAGGAGGATTAATTATGAGAACAAATAAAAAATCCATACTTAAACTAATTTTAGTTGCCGTACTTTTCTTGGGAGTATCACTGCTATCTGGATGCGTTAAAAGATCAGATGATGTTTACTTCTTAAGAAGTGTTGTTAGGGAACATACAGTTGGATTCCAAGAAGGAAACGACGAGAGCTATGTAACTGGCAATGTAACGTTAGATAATAATTATGAAGGCGTTGAGATTACTTGGAAATCAAGTAATCTTAACTTAGTATCTGAAACAGGCGTTGTAACCCTTCCTGATAAGGATGAATATGTTACATTAACTGCGACATATAAAATCGCAAATCATACTAAGAATAAGGCATTTAAATTACATATTATCTCACAAGAATCAATTGATAATATTAAATCAAGTGATGCTTTAAACCGAATAATGCTATTAGAAACGACTAATAACCAAACTAACTATTTAGCTGCTAAAGCCGCTTTAGAGTTAGTTCCAACGTCGCATTCTACTAGGGAAAGTTTAGTATCTCGTTTTCTAGTTCAAGAAAAAATTAGAGAAGCTGATCAACGTGTTAAGGATTTCTTAGCTTTACCAACAACCGAAGAATTTAATGCAATTATGCAAACATTAAATGAACTACCTGAACACAATCAGTATGTGGTTAACTATAAGAGTCAATTAAATCAAGTTGAACCTCATTTAGCAGTTGGTGATAAGGTAAAAGCTCTAATCGAAAATAAAACACAAGCAGCTTATGATGATGCATTAATTTCTGTTAATGCCATTGAACCCGCATCAAATCCAGCTAGAACTAGTTTAATGTTAAAATTAAATCTAGTTAAACAATATCTAGAAAATCTGGCTAAACTTAATTTAAATAATACTACTCAAGAAGAATTAGAATTAATTATTCATCAAGACTTTGATAATCAAGTAATATTACCACTTGACAGAGCTAATTTAGAATCAAATTATAATACTAATCAACAAAGATTATTTAATGCTCTTCCTGATAAAGGATATAGTTATGTTGATTCAATGATTGAATCATTAAGAGAAAAACAATCTTTATCAGCAGAAGAAAAATATCTATTAGAACATTTAATCTATAGTTATTATTCACCAAAACAAGACGAGTTAATTGCTAAACATCGCATTTTAGTATTATCTAAAGATCCGACAGAAGATAATTTATGGTTTACTCAAAATGCAAATAACGAAGTTCAAGATGTAGAAGTTAAAGCTCAAAATCAAATTATTATTGATGACTTTGCATTAGTAATTAGTTTAAATGAGAAGTTTTCAGAGTTAGATCAAATGAAAAACGGAGATATTGTTGTTTCAGAATTAAACGACAAGATTTTGGAAGTTAAAACTGACGGATCTAACTTAACTTTACCTAAAAATATTGAATGGTTTGAAGGTAAAGTCGCTATGTATGATGTAGTCCATGAAATTATTGCGGGCGCCAATGAAATTAAGACAATTCCATTAGCTCACGCAGGTACGGAACTACATCCACTAGTAAAACAAATTAGTGATACTAAGGTATTAACTAACTCAACAGTCTTATCAAGCGAACATCATTTAAGAAATGAACTTGTTAATTTAATTGAAGCTAATACTTTATTGAGATTAGAAGAAATAAAAGAATTAAATGAAACTGAAAAAAGTGAAGCTAACCGCGTCTTAATTGGGCAACTATTAGGTCAAACAGTCTCTAAAGATTATGGTACTTATATGATTCGTTCATATAAAGAAGGACTAGATAGAGATGTTAGATTATCTCAATCAAGTGCGCTAGTTGGTAAGATTGTATTAATCTTTATATTAATTGTTGTATTCTTTGTATCACAAGCATTAACTGCTGATTATGCATCTAAGAAAGGTTATGAAGGAATTGTAGCTTCATTAATATCATTAATACCAATCGGTGGTTGGTTATATTTCTATAAACAACCAAAGAGAAGAAATATTTCTAAATCGGGTATTAAATCTGTTTATAAACCTTCTGAGATTTTTGCTAAATTAGTTATTTATGCACAAATCGTATTTACTGCAATTATTGTAATTGTACCAATTGTTTATATTTTCGGTATGGCGTTTTCAAATATGAAAACTGATATTCCAAACCAAATTTGGCCAACTAACCCTAACTGGGAATCATTTAACTACTTGTTTAATGAAACCAAGTTTAAGACTTGGTGGTTAAACACTGTATCTATTGCATTAATTAACATGCTTGTTGGTACTGTATTAATTACTGGAGCTTCATATGTCTTTGCGAGATTTAACTTCAAAGGCAAAAAAGCAGGTCTAATGACAATCCTAGTATTACAATCATTCCCATCATTTATGGGATTAATCGCAATGTATGTATTATTCGATAGATTTGGTTTACTAGGCCAACCTCTAGCACTGACTATTCTATATATTGGTGGAGGTATTCCAGGTAATATTTGGTTAATTAAAGGATTTATGGATCAAATTCCGAAAGACTTAGACGAGTCAGCAATGATCGACGGTGCGAACAAACTTCAAATCTTCTTTAGAATTATTATGCCACTTGCGGTACCAATTCTAACGTTTGTTGCAGTTAACATGTTCATGGCACCTTGGATGGATTATATGTTACCAGGTTATTTATTAAATATTCCTCGTGCTGGTGCGCCAATTGATTATGATATTACAGAACAATGGACGCTTGCTGTTGGTTTATTTAAACTAATTAATGACCCTAATACATTAAACTATTCAGCATTCGCTGCAGGAGCCTTAATTGTAGGTATTCCGATTACATTACTTTATATGTTCTTCCAAAAATACTTAATCGAAGGTATTATGGCGGGAGCAACCAAAGGTTAAAATTTAATAATTTTAAATTAATAAATACCGCTTCAATTATTGAAAGCGGTATTTACTTTTTATAAAGAGTATTTAATGGAATATACCTTATAAATAAGGTATAATATAATCTGGAAGGATGTGTACTTATGGCTAAAAATACTAATATTAATTGGCGTAAAAAAATGATATATCAAGTTTTCCCAAGACAACACTCAAAAACAAGAGATTTTAACGGGGTAATTTCTGATATGCCTAGAATTAAAAAACTAGGAACTGATATTATTTATTTATTACCAATTCATCCAATTGGCGAAATTGCCAGAAAAGGTGAGGTTGGTAGTCCTTATTCGATTTCTGATTACTATAAAATTCATGAAGAATACGGAACTATTGAAGATTTTAAAAAATTAGTTGAAGAAGCACACAAACAAGATATGCTTGTAATGATTGATATCGTTATTAATCATACTTCAAGAGATTCAATATTAACAAAAGAACATCCGGATTGGTTTTACCGTACCGAATCAGGTGAGTTAAGAAATAGAGTTGGCGATTGGTCTGATATTACTGATTTAGATTTTTCTAAGCGTGAAGTTTGGGACTATTTAATTGACGTTTTAGTTTACTGGGCGAAAATTGTTGACGGGTTCCGCTGTGATGTTGCACCGCTAGTACCACTTGATTTTTGGCGTGAAGCAAAAGAAGCGGTAAATAGAGTTAACCCTAACTTATTTTGGTTAACCGAATCAGTTCATCCTGGATTTATTAAATATATTAGAGATTTAGGCTTTGACGCACATTCAGATAGTGAAATGTATCAAGTATTTGATGCTTGTTATGATTATGATATTGATGAGTATTACCGTGTTTTTGTTAGCGGCAAAGGAACACTTGAAAAGTGGTTATCGGAAGTTGAAAGACAAGAAGTAACTTATCCAAAGAACTACATTAAAGCAAGAAACTTAGAAAATCATGACCAAGAAAGAATTGCTCATTATTTTAAAGATTTTCATAAATTAATTAATATTACAGCACTGAACTTTTTCTTCCGCGGGATGCCGTTTATTTATGCTGGTCAAGAATTTTTGAATGATAATAGACCTAGCTTATTTGAATATGATCCAATTAATTATAATACTGGATTTGATATATCTTCAATTATTAGAAGATTAAAAGAAATTCACGCTGATGATTTAATTACTAAAGGAAATATGTTTTTCTTAGAGAAAAAAGAAGCAGCAGTAATTAAATACGAAGATAAAGATAACGCAATTATAGGTTATTTTGATTTAGGTACTAAAAATAAAATTAACGCCCATTTAAAAGATGGAGTATATAAAAATATAATTAATGATACTATGGTTAAAGTAGAAAAAGGAAAACTTCATTTTTCTAAAGACCCAATTATTATTAAAGTAGGTAAAGAGTTGTTAAGATGAGAGCATTTATAGATAATTATAATTTAATTAGAATTGTTTCAGAAGAAAATATTAATAAAGTTACGATGATTGGTTTTAGAGGTGTTTTAAAAAAGCTTGATAATAAAACAAGCCTTTTTACCCTTGATAAAGAACTTGATTTACATCAAGATTATTTAATCTTTATTAACGATTATAAAATCCCATTAGAAATAGGATTAATTACTACTACTGAAGAATTTGATAAACGTAATCAATATCAAGGTAGGTTGGGGGCAACATATCATAAAAATCATACTGACTTTTATGTTTGGTCACCAGTGGCAAAAGAACTTGAATTAGTTTTAGATGATAAAACTTACCCAATGGAAGTTAAAGATGGCGTGTGGCACGTTAGAGTTTTAGGTGATCATCACTTAAAGCCATATTACTATAACGTAAGAATTCTTACTTTCTTTGAAAAAGTATTAGACCCTTATGCTAAAGCTGGAACTAATGAGTTTTCATACGTAATTAACCCAAGAAGATTAAGTAAAGTTGTTGACTCACCAATTAAGACAGATGATAAAACTAAGGCAATTATTTATGAAGGTCACGTTCGTGATATGACTATCGGGCTAGATTGCCCTGATAAAGGCTTATTTACAGGTTTAACTAATAAGAGTAAGACTTTAGGTCAAACGGTCTTAGAATACATTTATGGGCTTGGGATTACCCACTTACAACTACTACCAGTTACTGATTTTTTAGGTGTAGATGACCATGATAAAGATAAACTATATAACTGGGGTTATAACCCGCATCAATTTTTCTTACTTGATGGTTGGTACTCAGCTAATCCGGATGATCCTATTTTAAGAATTAACGAATTTATTAAAGTAGTTAATCATGCTCATAGAATTGGCTTAGGAATTAACTTAGACGTTGTTTATAACCATGTTTATGACTGGGCTAATTTTTCAGTTAATAAATTAGTTCCTAACTATATGTATCAATTTGATAAAAAAGGAATTTTAACTAATTCAAGTGGTTGTCAAAACGACGTTGCAAGTTTTAGATTTATGGTAAGAAGACTAATCGTTGACAACTTAGTCTACTTAACTAAAGCCTTTAAAATTGACGGGTTCCGTTTTGATTTAATGGGACTTATGGATATTGAGACAATGCATCAAATTGAACAAGAGTTAAAATTAATCAACCCAAATATTATGTTATATGGTGAGGGTTGGAATATACCAAATACTATGCCAAGAGATACAAGAGCTAATATGAATAATCAAAAACAATTCAAAGGATACTCACATTTTAATGACCAATTTAGAAACCATATGAAAGGAACTAATAAATTTGGTTATGCAATGGGTAATAATGAACACTTTGAAACACTTAAAAACTTATTATTAGGTTCACTAAATATCTTTGACCATCCACATCAATCAATTAACTATGTTGAATGTCATGATAACTATACATTCTATGATGAAATAAGTATTAAAACAGATTATGATGAATATAAAAAGTGGAACTATCAAGATTTTGCCACTCACTTAGTCTTAATTTCTCAAGGTGTTCCATTTATTCATGCTGGTCAAGAGTTTTATCGTACTAAAAATAAAGTTGAAAACTCTTATAAATCACCAGATGAGATAAATATGGTCGTTTGGAATCATAAATTAAATAGTGTTGAAAAATTAAGAGAATTAATTCAAATTAGAAAAACATATAAAATTTATACAAACTCTAATGCAAAAACAAAAGAAGTAATTCAAAAAGGCGGATTTGTCGTTTATACACTTGAAAATCACCGTCAAAAAATTACTCATTACTTACAAAATGATTATCAAACAAGAAGAATTACACTAGAAGAAGGACAAGAAATCTTATTTGCCTCACAAGACTTCTTATTAGATAAACATCACTTAAAAGTATCAAAACCTGGAGTTTATGCAGTAATTGAACATTTATAATGAAAAGTCCCAAGGGTTAAATCCTTGGGACTTTTTTCATTTTCTAGATGATTCGCGTTCAACTAATGAGACATCGATAATAACGTGAGGGTTTTCAATTTCCTCGTTTTTCATTAATTTATGTAATAAGTTAAAGGCAGTTTTCCCCATAAATGATGGAGATTGTTCAACGGTTGTTAGTGTTGGTGTTGAAACAGTACTAAAATAGTTATTATCAAATCCGACAACCTTAACATCATGACCGATTTTCTTTCCTAATTTGCGAAGTGATTTCATTGTTGAAATAGCTAAAGTATCACCATATGCAAAGATCCCATCAACGTCAGCGTGATTACTTAACACATTTTCAATTTCATGAGTATCAGGTGTTACTAAATCAAAGTCATAATAAGTACATCTTACGTCAGGATGATTATCTAAAAATTCTTTAGCGCCGATTGTTCTTTCGATAGTTGTTGGTAAAAATGATGGCCCTCTAAATAATAAAATATTTCTAGCTCCGGCTTTAACTAAACACTCAGCAGCTAACTTTCCACCTTTAATATTATCACTTGTTACTGATGGATAAGTCTCATCTAAAGTATGGTCAACAGTAACAATCGGGGTGTTCATTTCATGAACTGTTTTAAAGCTGTGGAAGTCTGATGCGATGATTATCCCATCAATGTTATATTGCTCCACGAAGCGTAAATAATCTAATTCTCTTTCGGGTTTATTTTGTGTATTACAGAAGATGATTTTATACCCATAAGCGCCAGCTTGTGACTCGATACCCTCTAGTAAGTGACCATAAAATTCTGGTCCAATATGTGGTACGAATACCGCAACCATCTTACTTGAGTTAGAGGTTAAACTTTGAGCAAGTTTATTAGGAACAAATCCTAATTTTTCAATTGCTTCTAAAACTAACGTTCTTGTTGATTCATGAACTGAATCTTTGTTGTTAATTACTCTTGAGACAGTTGAGACACTAACGTTGGCCTCTCTTGCAACATCTCTAATTGTTGGTTTCATGTAATTTCACTCCTTTTTTAATATATAAAAGTCAAATGGTTTGATTGTTTTAATTTCGCTAAAATCTAAGACTTTATTATTTAGAACATCTAAATATTTATTATCAATTGATAATTTTTGTTCCTTATCAGTATTATTAATTATTAATCTTAAATCACTTGTTTTTAAAACTAAGACGTCGCCATGTGATAAAACTTTCATTTCACTATTATAGTTGTGATACTTCTTTCTTATTTTAATTAATTTTTTAATAAAATTCAAGAAGTCTATGTCCCATTTTGATTCATCCCAAATCATTGGGCGACGATTATTTGGATCTTGTTTTCCTTCCATTCCGATTTCATCACCGTAATAAACACTAGGTGTTCCATGTGATAAGAAGAGTAAAACATGAGCGATTTTAACACGGCGCATATCATTATCGACTCTTGATTTAATTCTTTCAGTATCATGAGATGAAATTAAATTATATTGATTATTAATAATATTTTTAGGTGTACCAACTAAATAATGTGTAAGTCTATTTTTAAACTCTATGTTAGTAATTTTTAAATCAATAAAATCCCAAATGATATTGGTTAAAAAATAATTCATTACTGCATCCATTTGATCTCCGCCTAACCAAGGTAGAGCTTGGTCCCAGTTTTCACCCAAAATATATATATCAGGATTAGATTCTCTTGCAGCTTTTTTGATTTTTCTTAAAAACTCAAAACTAATTTCATTGGAAACATCTAAACGCCATGCGTCAATGTTATATTCATCAATCCAATATTTTACCACCCCTAATAAATAGTCTTCAGTAGTCTTAGAAGTAAAATTCCACTTAGGCATATAAGGAGTAGTCGCAAATGTTTCATAATTAATATTTTTTTGCGATTGAGCAAATATTGTGTAATCATCATAATCAAAATCGACTGCTGGCCATTTTTTAATTACGAATGCGTCAGCGAACTTGCTATTTTCGTTGTTTTTAACGACATCTTGAAAATATGGATGGAAGAACCCGGCATGGTTAAACACGCCGTCTAACATTACTTTAATTCCTAATTTATGGGCTTCTTTGACTAACTCTTTAAAATCTTCATTGGTTCCAAAGCTTGGATCAATTTGATAATAATCAACCGTATCATATTTATGTGCGGTATTAGCTTTGAAAATCGGTGTTAAATAAATTCCGTTAAACCCAACCGATTTAATATATGGTAATTTTTTAGTAATTCCTTTTAAGTTTCCACCATAAACTTCATTATTTCTAACATAAGTATTATTCCAGTCGTGTTGAGATGGATTATCGACATTACAAAATCTATCTGGAAATATTTGATACCAAATGGTATCTTTTACCCAAGAAGGGGTGTTATTTAAATCTTCTTCGTGCATATAAGGATAATTAAAGAAGAAGTTTAAATTATTTGATTCTAACGCTTTGGAAACTTCACTAAATCCTTTTGAATAATAAACTAGTGATTTTCCTTCATAATCAACTAATAAGAACGCATAACGAATTCTTTTAGTTGGAACTTTTAATTCGATAAAATAATAATCAAATAATTCATCTTGATATTTTAATTCCATTTTTGCATCTTTCATATCCCAGCGATATTTTTTATTTTTTTCATCTCTTGTCCAATAAAAAGGATCACCAAATAATATGGTTACCTCTTTTATATCATTTTTCGCTGTACGTAAAAGAAGATGGATAGTTTCATCATTAATATGATAAGAATACTCCGAGTGGCTCTTGTGCCAAATTGCATATAAATTCATTGTTATCACCAATTCAATTATATCACATATAATGTGATAAAATAGTATTAGTATGAATAAAGAGGTAATGCAAATGAAGAGAAAATGGTGGATGGAATCATTCGGGTATCAAATTTACATTAAAAGTTTTTATGATACTAATGGTGATGGCATCGGTGACTTAGAAGGAGTCTATGAAAAATTAGACTATTTACATGAACTAGGAGTTAACTTAATTTGGTTAGTGCCATTTTACAAGTCTCCAATGGATGATAACGGATATGATGTTAGTGACTTTTATGAAGTTGCTAGCGAATATGGCACACTAGAGACATTTAAGAAAGTTTTAGATAAAGCTAATAAGCTTAATATTAAAGTTATTATTGACTTAATTTTAAACCATACATCTGATGAACATTATTGGTTTCAAGAATCAAGAAAATCATTAGATAACCCATACAGGGAATACTATATTTGGCAACCACCAAGAATTATTGAAGGTAAAGAATATGAACCAACTAATTGGTCATCTTTTTTTGGTGGAAGTTGTTGGAAAAAAGATGAAATTACTGGATATTATTTTATGAAGATATTTAGTGATAAAATGCCAGATTTAAACTGGGAGTCAGAAAAAGTCCAACAAGAAATGATTAAAATGGCTAAATGGTGGCTAGATATGGGAATCTCAGGATTCCGTATTGATGCCGCAAGCCATCTATCAAGAGCTCCTTTTGAAGATTCTAACATGACAAATGATCGTTATGTTCCTGATTTTTCTAAATATTCTAATTTACCAATGGTTCACGAATATTTAAAATTATTAGATGACCAAGTATTTTCTAAATACGATATTATGACAGTTGGTGAAGTTGGAGGAGGAGCATCAGTTGAATCTGGTCTTCGTTATGCTTCAAAAGATTATGGTCAACTAGATATGGTCTTTAATTTTGACCATAACTGGTGTACTAAAAAGGTAAACGGCGAAGAAGTTACTGACGTTGTTAGGTTAAAATATGTTTTTAGAAAATGGATTTACGGTTTCAAGGGTAAAGGATGGAACCCGCTATACTGGTTAAATCATGATCATCCGCGAGTAATGAGTATGTATGGTGATATGGATTATTTTGAAAAATCAGCTAAGATGTTGGCTAATACCCTTTATTTTATTAAAGGAACACCTTTTATTTATCAAGGTGAAGAAATTGGTATGACTAATTATCCGTTTACTAAATTAGAAGAATTTAGAGATGTTTCAACAATTAATCATATTAAATTTTCTTTAGAAAATAATCCTGGTTTAACTGAAGAAGAAGCTGTGAAGTGGCACGT
Organism: Acholeplasmataceae bacterium; assembly: GCA_012837585.1. GTDB lineage: Bacteria > Bacillota_I > Bacilli_A > Acholeplasmatales > Acholeplasmataceae > DUQW01. Next base: position 2,789 of record DUQW01000014.1, on the reverse strand, counting down.
AGGAAACTCGCGAGATCACGCAAGAATCCCTATGCAATGGAATTCATCTAGAAATGCAGGATTTACTGAGGGAACACCTTGGATTAATGTTCATCCCAACTACAAAGAAATTAACGTAGAAAACCAAATGAAAGATCCAAATTCAATTTGGAATCACTATAAAAATATTATTAATTTAAAATTAAATAGTAAATATCGTGAAGTGTTAATTTATGGTGATTTTGAAATTGTAGACTACAATAATCCACATAATTTCAGTTATATTAGAAGATTAAAAGATAAAGCGATTTTAGTAGTTAACTCATTTAGCAATCAAAATCGTAGATTTATGCAATCTAAAATCAAAGGATATGAATTTGACGAAATTATCTTTTCAAATTATGAAGATTCACATATTTCGCCTAAATCTATCCCTTTAAGACCTTATGAAGCAGTCGTTTTATCTCTTAAATTGACAAAATGATGAAATTAACCTAAAATAAGATTATGTTAAAAAGGAGAGAGAATTATGGTATTTGAAAAACTTAAAAATATGATCGTTAATGATTTAGGTGTTAGCGAATCAAAAGTAACTTTAGATGCTAGATTATCAGAAGATTTAGGTATTGATTCAATTGACGCTGTAGAAATCGTTATGTTTATTGAAGATGAATATGATATATCAGTATCAGATGAAGATGCCTTTGCTTTAAAAACAGTTAAAGATTTAGTTACATACGTAGAAAATTTAATTAAGTAAAATTAACAATTTATATTAAGAGGATGACTAATCATCCTTTTTTTATTTTTAGTGTTATTGAATAAGAAGTTTAAATCGTGTTAAAATTAAGATATATCAAAGTATTTATTTGGAGAATAAAAATAGCAAAAGGAATTATATTGATAATATTACAAAGTTATTAACGTTTAACGTTAATTTTTATGGTAGTTCTACTATTTACTAAGTATTATCCTTATTTTCTGATTCCGTTTTTTATTTCAATTGTGTTATATCTTGTTATCTCGTATTCATTTTGGCATTATACTAATAAAATATCAAATCGAGAAAAAGAAAAATTAATTAAGTTCAAAATAAATAAACTAATAAAAGAAAAATCTGAAATCTCACTTACCTTTATTAAAAATAATGATGAGTGGACTTGCTAAGAATATGACTATTTATCTCTAAATCTAGCGGTTTATTTGTTTCAAAAATCTTTTATCAAAGCGTGGTTAATTAGATGCGTTCGCTATGAAATTATTAGTGAAAAATTGAAAATAAAAGCATTATACAAGAAAAAGCTTAGACTAAAAAACATAAAAAGATTAAGAGTAAGATTTATTAAAGGTGTAAATGTTAAGGAGTATTTTTTAGTTAAGGACTATATTTCTAAAAATACACCAATATCTAGAATGATTACAGATTCTAAATCTTATGGTTATGTTATTGGTATGAGACAAATAAGGCATTTATATGAAGTTCAAAGAATTGATGAATCAATTTATCTTGGCCGAAGAAGCTGTGTTAACGTTAAGTGTTGCTGACGATAAAAATATGTGATAAAATGAAATTGCTAAATAAATACACGTCAAAAATAAATATATTTTTAAAAATTAGACCTTGTGTCTAGCCAATCAGACGTGTAATTTATTTAGCGATTAATTATCTATCGGATTGGCTAGCCATAGGGTCTATTTATATTTTAGGAGGTCCTTGATATGAATAGTTATGAGTTAGTTACTAATGAAATTAAAGTCTTTGATATACCAGAATTATTTCAGGTGAAAAACTTCGTTACGAGCTTAATTAAATCAAAAAAATTAATTTATCAAGTTGATTCAGAACCATTTCCAAGTTGTCCTCACTGCCATTCAAAAATTACTAAGAAAAACGGCAAGATGAAAAACGGAACTCAAAGATATTTATGCTTAAACTCCAAATGTAGAAAGAGTTTTTCATCTAACACTAATAGTTATTTAAAAGGCACTCGAAAGTTTGGTGATTATTTATATCAAATGATCGAATATACTCTTGATGGGTTATCTATTAGAAATATTTCCAGTAAGCTAGATATTCCTATTAAAACGATATGGGAATGGAGAACTAAGATTATTGCTTTGTTGGATGAGTTTATTGATAAAGAAAATCCCTTAGCCAAGGTTTTATATTCAGATGAAACCTTTATAAAAATCAATCTAAAGGGAACTAAAAAAGATAAGATGCCTAGAAAATCATATGTTAGAAAAACTTCTGCTGTTGGCCTCCGGGAACTTGTTTGTATTCAAACTGTTATTGATGAAAATAAAAGAAGTTTATTTAATATTAATGGCGTTGGAAGATTATCTCATTCTAAGCTAGACTCATTTTTAAAGCCATTAATATTAAGTGGTTCAACTATTGTAACTGATGGTGAAAGGGCCTATATGGAGTTTGCTATTGAAAGAGATTCATATCACGAACCAGTAATGCCAGGAAACAGTTATAGTAGAAATGGATATAACTTAAATCTTATAAATAATGCGCACTCTAATTTTAAATTTTTCATGAAAAAATATAGAGGTGTTTCGACAAAAAGATTGAAAGGATATATCAATTTGTATTTAATTCAACAAAGCCTGAAACAGATATTAGAATTGAAAGAGATTCCTAACTATATATTTGAATCAATTATGGATCTTAAATATAATTTAAGTATCACAGAAATATATAACGCTGATTTTCCAATTGATGTATACGGAATTTATGAAGAATTAAGGAAAGAAGGATTAATTCAATGAAAAAGTCGGCAACACCTAAAGTGAACACAGCG
>DUQW01000087.1 GCA_012837585.1 Acholeplasmataceae bacterium | reverse complement strand
TGATTTTAAAATCTGGTTTAGTGATTGGTTGCATATCAACTAAAATACCATGTACATTTAAATAATCCATAAATAAATGTCCGTGTGCTAATTCTTCTTTAGCTTGGATTTTATACCAATTAGCAAACCCTGATAATCCTTCAACTTCTAACCAATTTGCGAAGTCTAAATATAAATACGCACTGTAAAATTCCGCGTTAACTTGTTGTTGTAATAATTCGATAACTTTTTTATCTTTTAACATAATTTTCACCTCTTGATTTTATTATATATCAAACGAAATTATGTTTCAATTAACTAGACTTAGTTATTTTTTATTTAAAAAATTTAAGTATTTCGTGTGAATTAATGTGGCAAATTCTTCTAATATTTGGCCATCGTTTTGAATTAGTAAATCAATTTTTAAAAGTTTGTCTTTTGAAAATAACTCATCATCAGAAGCTAATCTTTTATTAACTTCTTCTATGTCATCACCACGCAAAATCATGCGTGATTTTCTTTTTTGTCTTGTTGATTCAACTAAGACTAAAAAGATATCATTAGGAAGTTTTCTTAATAGTTCGTTAGCTCCGTTTGGTTCTAAAATAACTACCGCGTTGTTAGTAATATCTTTTCTTTGTGTACCATAATAATTATCGCGATATTTAACATGTTCAACAAACTCACTATTGTTTAGTTTATTAATGAAAGTATCTTGATCTAAAAAGTGATAATCTTTGCCGTCTACTTCACCAACACGTGGTAGTCTTGTTGTAGTGGTAACACATTTATGATAGTTATAATTTTTAATTAAAACTTTCGTTATTTCAGTTTTTCCGCTCGCACTAGCTCCAACAATAATAATCATTTTCTCCCCACTTATCTTACTGATTTTGAGACTTGTTCATCAATAAATTGATTTTTATATAAGGTGTAGTATTGACCTTTTAAATCAATTAATTCTTGATGAGTTCCAGACTCGATAATTTTCCCTTTATCAATTACTAAAATTTTAGAAACATTTCTAATCGTTGAAAGTCTGTGAGCTACAATAAAAGTAGTTCTTCCTTTCATTACTTTTTCAATAGCGCCTAAAATCGCTTTTTCTGTTTCCGTATCAATTGATGAAGTTGCTTCATCTAATACTAAGATTTTAGGGTCAACTAATAACGCTCTAGCAAATGAAATTAATTGGCGCTCGCCAGCTGATAATAATGAGCCTTCTTCCCCAACAAAAGTATCATATCCATTTTCCATTTTTGAAATGAATTCATGTGCGCCAACGGCTTTACTAACCGATATTACTTCATCAAGTGTAGCATCTTTACGCCCGTATCTAATATTGTCTAAAACTGACATATTAAATAGATGTGGAGTTTGTAAAACGTATCCTAAATTAGCTCTTAAATTACCAAGTGCAATGTTTTTATAATTGTTACCATCAATTAATATTTCACCTGCAGTTGGTTCATAAAAACGACATACTAAATTAACGATAGTAGATTTACCAGATCCGGTTGCTCCCACTAATGCAATACTTTCTCCTTCTTTTACTTCAAGATTAAAATTGTCTAAAATAATTTCATCTTTAACGTATGAAAATGTAACATTTTTAAATGATACGTTGCCTTTAATTTCAAGATAATTTTCCACTTTTAGATGTAAAATATCTCCGTATTTTTCTTTAATTTCTGGCAAGTCAACTATTTGAGGTTCTTCTTCTATTAAGCTTACGATTCTTTCAGCTGCCGCTTGGGCTTGTTGTAATTCAGCTAAAATATTAGCTAAAGCGATAACCGGATCAAAAAATCTAAGTGAATATGAAACAAATAAATATAAAGTGGCAACATCAATAATATCTTTAATTACCATATCGCCACCAATGTTTAAAATAAACATTAGTCCTGTATAACTTACAACAATTAAAATTGGCCAAAATATTGATGAATAGAAAACTGCACGGATTGATTTACGTTTCATATCATCCGCTAAATTATGAAAACCTTCAAAGTTATGACGTTCCAATACTAATGTCTTTGAAGTTTTATTACCCATAATCCCTTCATTATATGAAGCGGTAATTTGCGAGTTCGTTCTTCTAATTTCACGGTGTTCTTTTAAGATTTTTCTTCTAAAGAAGATACTTATTAAAAAGATTAAACCAATTAAGCCTAACATTATTAATGCTAGTTGCCACTTAATAATAAACATAACGACTAATGCTCCTAGCATTGTCGCCATACTCCAGACACCTTCCATTGTTCCCCAAGAGACAATTCCTGATAATCTTCTTGAGTCATTAGTAAGTCTTGCGATAATCCAACCGCCTGGAGTTTTATCAAAATAATTATATGATAAGACTTGAACTTTGTTAAAAGCTTGTTTTCTTAACTCATAACCTATTTCTACTTCTAGAGTTCCAGCGGCTTTAATAAATCCGAAAACTACTAATCCAAACATTACTGCCGTAGTAATATAAACAATAATAAATGTTGTTTTATGGGTATAATCAGGAACTTCACCGAAGAAAGTTTTAATTGCATATGAGTTAAGTAGAGGATATAAAATATCAAAAAATGCTAAAAATAGTGAGCTAATAATTAAAATAATTAGCGGCACCTTCTTTTTAAGCATTACCTTCCCTATTTTTTTCCAAACACGAATATCTAGTTTCGTATTTACTTCTTGGTGTTCATCATAGTGTTGCATCTTGAACACCTCCTTTAATATGGGTTAAGAAGTTTTCTTCAAGTTGTCCTTGAATATCCCATAAGTTTTTATATAAGCCTTCTACTTTTGATAACTCTTCATGAGTTCCAATTTGTGAAACTTTACCACTATCTAAAACAATAATTAAATCCGCTTCTTTTGCGGTTGTAATGCGGTGTGTAATAATAATTGAAGTTAAATGTTCATTTCTTGTTTTTAATGCTTTACGAATCATTAAATCAGTTGTTGTGTCAACAGCTGATAATGAATCGTCAAAAATTACAACTGGTTTTTCAAGGAGTAACATTCTAGCAATTGCCACCCTTTGTTTTTGACCACCTGATAGAGTAACGCCTTTTTCCCCAACTAAAGTTTCATATCCTTTTTCAAATTTATTGATATCACTATCAATTGCAGCAATTTTTGCAGCATTATAAACTAAGTGTTGTTCTGTCTTAGGTCTTGCAATACTAATATTGTCATATATTGATCTAGCATATAAGAAAGGCTCTTGTAAGACTAGTCCAATGTTTTCTCTTACGTGTTGCTTTTTGATATCTTTAATATCAACACCATCTAATAAAATCTTACCGTCGCTACAATCAATTAATCGTGTTAATAGTGAAGCAACTGTTGATTTACCAGCTCCAGTTTTACCGATTAAAGCAACTGTTTGTCCTGGTTTTATCTTAAATGAAACACCATTTAATAAATCGGCATTTTCAGTATAGCTATATTTAACATTAATAAACTCAATTTCTCCGGTAATTTCAGGTTCTAACGTGCCGTCATTAACATAATCTGTAGGAGTTTCTAGGACTTCCAAAATACGTTTGTTCGCAATAATCGCTTTACCAAAGTCACTAATAATTCTACCTAAACCTCTAATTGGCCACACTAGCATTCCAATATACATCAGTCCTACAACAATATCTCCAGTAGTCATAACCCCTTTTTGAGATAGATAGATTGCAGTAACTAAAGTAATAATATAGGAAATATTAGCTGAAAAATCTGATAGTCCCCAATAAATTGCTGAGACGTTATTAAATCTTTTCCAATCATCACGATACGCTTTACTTTGTTTATCAAATTTCTCAATTTCATCAATTTCTGTATTAAAAGCTTTAACTACTCTAATACCATTTACGTTTTCTTGGATTATAGTTGTCATTTTTGATTCAACTTCTTCAATTTGATTAAATCGTTTAGTAACATATCTAAAATACCAAATTGAAGAAACTAATGATACTGGGAATAACACCATAGTCGATAACATCAAAATAACATTAATTCTACCAAGTTGCATCGCTCCAAAAGCGAACTGTGCCACAATATTAACCATTGATGGTAATTGGTTTGCAATAAACGCTTGAACCGTTTCAATATCACTAGTACATCTTTGAAGTAAATCACCAGTGTTCGCTTTTGAGTGATATGAATATGATAAATCTTGAATGTGCGCATACATTTCATTTCGCATATCATAAGATATTTCTTGGCTTAATTTACCTCTAAAAAATCCGTTAGCAAATAATATGATACTTCTTAAAAATTGGTAAATAACAAGTATTAAACTAACATTAAATATCGCTTTAATTCCTTCTAGTGAATCAAAATAATTTAAAAGGAAAAAAGGCAATCCGACTTCCGTTTGGTTCCCTTCTAAGACAATATCAAATATATACTTAATAAATAGCGGAACATATGAGTAAGTAAATGGGGCAAACACCGCTAAAAAAAGTACTACAAATAGTATAAACCAGTGTTTTTTAGTCCAATTGAATAAATTTCTGATATTTTTCATGGTGTAATTCTCTCCTTGATATAATAAATTATACCATAACATTTATTAGTAAACTTAAATAACTATTTTATGGTAAACTATAGATGTAAAAGGAGTGTAAAATATGAAAAAAGTAATCAACTCTAAAAATGCACCAAAAGCTATTGGTCCATATTCACAAGCTATTTTATCGGGAAACACATTATATGTTTCAGGACAACTTCCTATTGATCCTAAAACAAACTTAATGCCAAAAACCATTGAAGAACAAACTAAACAATCACTTGATAATATTTTAAATATTGTTCATGAAGCCGGCTTTGAATTAACTGACATTGTGAAATGTCAAGTATATTTAAAAGACTTAAATGATTTTTCAAAAATGAATGAAGTCTATGCTAATTTTTTCTATGAACATAAACCAGCAAGAGTCGCTTTTGAGGTAGCAAGACTACCAAAAGACGCACTTGTTGAAATTGACGCAATTGCAGTTAAATGAAATAAAAGCGGCTTAGTTAAGCCGCTTTTTCATATTAAGAAATTTACTGGATAAAACTTATTATAAACCAACTATGTAAGATAATCCCAATAATTGCAAGCACTCCTACCACAATTGGAAAAATTACTTTATGTTTTTTATTAGTCACTTTTCTACTTAGTAAAAAATATAAAATTACTATTGCCGCTAGTCCAATTGGAACTGCATAAATTTAGTATCCATAATTAAAAAATGTTCCAGCGATATTTTGATCACTATTAAGAGGTTTTTTCCATAACAATCTAAAGTCTTCTACGAATAATAGTAAAAGCCACTAGCTAGTGTTATGAAACCCATAACAATAAATCCAACCACAAAAAACATCATTTTCAAATAAGGACTCAAGGTTACTAAAGCTTCTAATAAAAATGACGTCCCTATTAAGACTTGAAGGAAAAACATAAGTTTTCACCTTTTGGTCGTTGAGTTTCAGAATTTATAGCTTTATTTTTCATAAATTCACCTTCTTTTATATGTTTTGTTTACTTCATTATGTCACTTATTTATATGTTTTAAGACTCAATTTTAAATATTGATATATATTTATATTAAAAAAAGCCACACGTTTGTGTGGCTTTATATCTTATATAATGTCGTGTTGCGAGCGAAATGCTACGGTTCCCGTAAGCCTGTTGTGAAGCAATTACACTCATTTTCGTAAGCGTGTTGTGAACCGATTACACTCATTTTCATAAGCGTGTTGT
>DUQW01000086.1 GCA_012837585.1 Acholeplasmataceae bacterium | reverse complement strand
GCCAAGTGGTAAGGCGTAGGTCTGCAAAACCTTGTATCGTCGGTTCAAATCCGTCTGGAGCCTCCAAAGAAATCTTGAATTGGTAGCGAAAAACTACCAAATAACACCAAAATATGCCCTTTTAGGGCATTTTTTAATAAAAAATAGTCCATCTTAAAGTCTTTAACGACCGACATGATTGACTTTTATTTTTGAAAATATAAATTGAAATTAAGTTGTGACACGGGTTCGAACTTTATAGATAAACAGAATATGTAACATCAACATTTTTATAACCAAGTTTTAAAGGTAATACGGATTCAATTAACTTATGATTATACTCACCATTATCAAATAGATTAAGTTTGATAGAATAATTTGATATTGAATGGATTGTAATTGCAGCGAATATTTTTTTGATTTCTTGTATATCTAAAGTATCATCAATATTACGAATAAACTTAAAGTAACTGGGAAGATTGTTTTTTGCAGATAAAAGTTTGGTTTTGAAATTTAACAAGTCTATCTTTTCGTTAGCATTTTCTAAATCAGCATCACAAACAGTTACACTTTCATTTATGTATGATGTAATGTTTGGTGTTAAATCATTCATATAAAATTTCATTTGAGAGATAACATCGATTAGTAAAATAGTTAAGTTTTTAACAGTAATGCTTACGCTATTCTTTTTCTGCTTATTATAGCAATATAGGTTAATGAATCAACAAATGATATAATAACTACAAAGAACATAAAGTACAAGAAAATGGTATCAATTCAAATTAGGTTATTATTAAGTGATACTTCAGTATTTATGAAAACATATACAATAAAGAATTTCTTAAGTGAAACATTAAAACGAGATAATCTTGATTCAATGAGAAATTATACTAACGAAGTAATTGCTGGGGTTAGAAGTAAGCTAACTAGGTGAAATGATCAGTTATATAAAAACAATAGTTAGTTCAAAAATCTAAAGCTGTTTAAATATCTTATATAATAGTTTCTATGGAAGTAGGGATTGAAAATGGTTAAAAGGATTACGGAAATTTTAATAAAAAATATTGTACCTAACCTTCCAGAAGAACATAAAAAATGGATTAATGTTTTTAATGAAGTACAATCTAGGATTGATACATTGTTTGAAGCGTTAGTGTCTTGGTATTCGGGAAGTGTATTTCTTATGCATATAGACTATCAAAAACTTGATAAGAGTAGAGAACTAATGCCCTTAAGACTAAAGACTCATATTTTTGAGGGTTATTTATACATTGAATTATGGAATTTACTAGACCCTAAAGGTGAAAGTTCAATAACGAAGTTTGTTAATTATTGGACAGGTGACATTAACAAAGGGGGCAAAGAATTTGCTGATATATTTCAAGGTGAGATAAGTATTGATGATCTACAGGAGCATTTTAAAGTATTTAAAAAATGGATTAAAGATAATAAAGAAGAAATAAACCATTTTAGATATATGCGTAATAAAAACTTTAGCCATATTGATCATTCTTTTGAATATGAAAATAAGGTAAGCTTTGAGTATATGATTGAAACAATATCGTTTATAAGTGACTATTTATCAAAACTAATTTTAATAATGAAAATGATTAATATTAGAATTGTTAAAGGTGAACCAGTAGGAACTCAACAGTATCTTATAAAATATCTAGATATTGATATATTGAGATTTAGGTTTAGACAAGAACTAGAGGGATTATTAAATTACTACAGAATAAGTGGAAAAGGTAGAAAAATATTTCTTCTAAATTGTTATGATTCAATTGATGAAACATTGAAACGGGTTAAGCACACTACAATCTGATTTACAATTGCAATAATTGTCATGAACACATAACTTGAGATGATATGAACATATTCGTTAATACAAAATTTTGATTTATGAAGGAGGTAGAACTCATGGATTTTAACTATAGTGAAAAAGAAATAACTAACTTAATTAATGATTTTATAAACCAAATAAAAAATAAGCATCCTATAAAAATGTTAAAGAGACTCTATTTTTATAATTTTTTAGTTAACTATGGTAAAAATGAGGGCTTAAAACATCATAACTCAACAATTTTAACAAATATGATTGTATATTTGATTTCAATATATCAGTCTATAGAACTCCATATAAATGACTATGAAGAGATAACTTTTGACTTTTTAGAAACTCTTATTGAAAAATTTACGGATATATATATGTATAGCTCAATGAATATAGATTTTTCAATAGATTCAAAAGTAACATCACTTAAAGATGTTGCTAGCGGTATTTCTTATCCAATGGTAACTATAGAACTAATTACCAACTTATTATCTACCCAAGAAAAACTAATAATAAATAAATATGGAATAAATATAGAATCATTATTTCAAGAATTGATTAACCTGTCAATAATGTTAAGATCCATTCCTAAAACAATTGAACTAGAGGGGAAAAGCTTATTTAATAAAATAGATGATAAATTAAAAGACTCATATTTTGATTTAACGACATACACAAAAATTCCACGTATTTTATTAAAAGAATTATCAAATAAAATTGGTAATTCAACTGATTATTTAACTAGGGAAAGTTATGCAGGTTGGCCCAATATAGATGCTCCATCAAAATTTTATCCATTATTAGAGTATGAAAATGGAATTTATGCTTTTAGCCACAATGTTATATTTGATAATATATATAGAAACCTTCAAAGACAAATTACAAATAACAATCAAGAAATAAAAATCCAATGGAATGATAATCAAAAAATAAGTTCGGAAAATTTAGTGAGTAATATATTGAAACAGATATTAAAGGAAGGAATATATTATAAAAACAACTTTTATTATGAAAGCAAAAGTAAAAGAGGAGAAAATGACCTCCTTATTATAGACAATGATCTGTTGCTGGTTGTGGAAATAAAAGCAGGTTCTTTTAGTTATAAATCTGCAGTTACCGACAGTGAATCTCATGAAGAATCAATTAAAAATCTTATAGAGAGACCACAAAATCAAGTTCAAAAGTTCTTAGATATGTTAAAACTAAAGAATGAGCTTGAAATTTACGATGAAAATAAAAAACATATAGAAACAATTAACATTGAACATTTTAATTATATCATTGGAATGACTGTTACCGTGGACCACTTTAATGAAATTACAGCTACTTACTATAATACTGATAGTGAAAAAATTGTTGCTCTACCAATAAGTATTTATGATTTATTTATACTTGTCAAGTATTTTGACAACAAGTTTGAATTCATTCACTATTTACTGTTCAGAATGGGACAATTTGCTTCTGGAATGATAGTCGCGGATGAGTTAGCATATTTAGAGATGTATATAATTAACCACCACTCTAATCAAATGCTAATTGAGGAAAAGAAAAAACTAAATGCTGGGAACATAATGATTGATCCAACAGTTGAAATGATAGACAAGTATTTTAATATGTATCCCAATTTAAATAAAAAAAATAAACCTGTAAAAAAAGTTCATAATGATATAAAAAGAATGATAAAAATTCTTTCAAGCAAAAAAGGAGATATATTTACTGTATCAACAACTTTGCTTGATATTCCATATGAACTTCAAAAAAAAGTCATTAAAGAATCAAGAAAGTTGGCTGAGTGGGGGAATAGAAACAAAAAATTCGGATTTGGAACAACAAGTAATGATAAAATACAATTAAACATTGGTTATATTGATATAAAAAGGAAAGAAAAATTCAATTTACAACATACATTTGATAAATTTGTTTTTGATTATCCAGGAAAAGATATTATAATGATATGTCCCATTTATGATAAAAAAGCAAATAAAATTATTGATGTTTTGTTTAAAACAAAAATAGTAAAATAAGGTGGTGGAATAGATGTTTGAATATAAAGTTGTAGAAGCAAAAAATCATAAAGATGCAGAAGATTTGATGAATAAATATGCAAGAGATGGTTGGCGTGTTATTTCAAATACATATTGGAATAAATTTAAAACAGTCTTAATTATTACATTTGAAAGAAGTATTTGATTTAGTGCTTTTGATAACCAATAATATGCGTGCATGGACAATTTGATATATATTTCAAACAATATTGAACTATTGTTTATATAGTTTTCATATATGGTTGAGATAAAGCAATAAAAAATGGTATAATTCGACTAAGAGTTATACCGGTTTTTAATATTATGGGGGTTATTAATATATGAAAATTAAAAAATGCTGAATTTTATAATAATAGAATGATTTTACATAAAAAATTAGATAAAGGAAGTCAAGAGTAATTTGATTTTTATTGTTCTCTATTTTTGAACAGACTTAAAAACCAGATTTGAAATCCAGCATTTTAAGTAGTATAATGAAATTGAAATTTATTTGTGGAAGTTCATTCCACTCTTATTTATGCCAAAAATTATTCTGAGTAATTTATTGGCACACGCAATTAAGGCAGCTTTATAAACGAGAGGGTTCGTTTGTTGCCTTTTTTTGTTGTAAAAATAGAGAATAGAGTTTGTTTTTCCGATTCTCACATTGCTAGATACAGCTAAGAATAACAGCGTTCTTAAGTGTTTATTACCTTTCTTTGTAATGTGTAAATGTTTACCTGTCATTTGACCAGATTGATACACTCTAGGATCGATGCCTACATAAGCGACCAGCTGTTCACTACGTTCAAACTGGTCTAAATCACCTAACTCACCAATGAGTCTGATTGCGAGATCATCGCAGATGCCTGGAATACTCATCAATTATAAATGGTTAAATAAGAGTACGCTTTTTATGATAAAAATTGGGGATTCTTATTTGCACACTATTGGGTACTCTTATTTAACCATTTATAACAATGTCAGACCTTTTTTATTTGTTGGCAGAAAGGGGAAAATCTCCTATTCGCCAGTTTTGTAGAGACCTGTAGTAGTCAGTTTTATAGGGTACATTTTAATTATTAGGCCTCTTTTTTATTTTCTAATCAACTATTTAACGATTACCCTACTTTTTAACGATCTGAATACTTTTTAAACTATTTGAGAAAAACATGATTTAAATTGACAGTTTATTTAATAAATTATGGACAATTTGATAAAAAAGTGCTATACTAATTACAAGACGTTTACAAGCGAAAAGGTGAATATTATGAATTATAAAAAATTAGTTAAAGAGATAAGAGAAAAGCTGATTATCACTCAAGAAGAGTTAGCAGCTCTTTTAGGCGTTTCATTTGCTTCGATTAATAGATGGGAAACTGGTAAGCATGAGCCTACGACTAAAATCAAGAGAAAGATAGTCGAACTTTGTAAGGAAAATAACATAGATTTGGAG
>DUQW01000085.1 GCA_012837585.1 Acholeplasmataceae bacterium | reverse complement strand
ATAAATTTAATGATTAATAGAAAAATAGTTGTTAGAACTAAATATCAATTAAGTAAAAATAATCCTGATGGAAAATATCAAAAAAATAAAATAGAGAATATAGATAAATATACAGATAAAATGCTTGATTATTATTCCAATATAGATAAAAAAGCATTATCATTGATTGATTATTATACTGGTAAAATAAATAAACATGAAGATATTAACTTAATTTTAGAAAATGGAAAGTATGCAGATAAAAATGAATTGGAAAGAAGAAAAAAATATATTGCAAAACAAGTTAATAATTCAAATTTATGGCAAATGATTATTTCTTTTAATAATGACTATATTGATTCTCATATATCGTTAAAAGATTTAGAACAAATAATTTCAAAAGATATAATTCCACAATTTTTAAAACATATGGGATTTAATGATATAAAAAATATGCAATATCAATTATCATTACATTCAAATACAGATAATTATCATTTTCATATTGCTTTTATGGAAAAGAAACCAAATACATTAAATTCAAATAATAAATTATGTTATAGAAGAAAAGGAAAAATTCCAATTAAATCTATAAATTTTTTGAAAAAACAAATTAATTTAGCAATCGAAAGAGAATTTGAATTTAAACCAAAAGCAATTGAAATAAATAAAACAATAGATAATATTAAAGACTATTTTAAAACTGATTCATATAATAATATTTTGAAAGACAAAAATAATATTTTATTAGAAGAAAAAATATTATCTTTAGGAAAACTAATTTCAGAGAAAATTAATAGTGAGAATAAATCTATAAAATTTAACTCTATATATGATGAAGAAATAAAAGAATTAACAAAAGAAATAAAGAAATATTTATTTGATACAAAAGATGAATTAATTATTTCAAAAAAACAATTTATTGAAAAAATAAATTCTATGAATGATTATTTTAAAAGTATTGTTAAAATGAATAATATATCAATGAAAGAAATTGATCTTAGTTATACAAATAATAAAGAAAAATACTTAGATAATTATATATTAAATGCAATTGCAAATTATGCTAGGTATAATTATAAGAAAAGTATAGATAAAATAAAAATAACTGGGGATGATATCATTCATTCAATTATTTTAAGTAATTATCAAAAAAATAAAAATGTAACTAAGAAAAATATTCTTGAGAATTATTATCATAAAGGGAATAATAAATATATCATGAAATCAAACATAAGAAATTCAATAAAAAGAATAAATGATGAACTAGAAGAAGCTGCCAACGAATTTCATAAGTTATTCATAAATGAAAATGATAAGGTTTTATAAATATAATAATAAGTGAATTATCAACAAGTTTACACGAAATTGACAAAAAACATATTTTATGCTAGAATAACAAACACTTAAAGGGGTAATGGTAGGTGATTTCATGAAAAATTTTTTAATCAGTAATTTAAATGAAAAAGATGTTCAACATTGTACAACAGAATTTGGATTATGGTTAAGAAGGACTACTGACAAACCATTTAAAAAGTTATGTAATATTTTTACAAATGCTAATATTATTAAAGAAGACAAAGGAAAGGGAATGACTGATGAGGAGTATTTTAGTACTTTAAATCTAGATTATATTCCACTAGAAAATTATGGGATAAGTAAAGATAAAAATAATATAATTGTTGAGCGTTATCCTCAATTAGAGCCTAATGAACCATATATATTTGTTTGCAATCATACATGTCCAGAAGACATTGAAACTGTTTTAAATATACTAGATAGAAATACTTATTTAATATTAGGTTCTATTGAATCATTACAATATAATCCAGAAATGTATTTATCATTTATTAATGGAATGATTCCGTTTGATATAATGGATAGTAAGGAAAGAAAAGAAGTATTTCAAAAAATGCTTAGAGTATTAAAAACTAATAGTATTTTGATTTTTCCAGAAGGTTCGCATAATTATAGTCCAAATAATTTAGTTAATCCTTTATTTGATGGGCCTGTTAATTTAGCACTTCAAACTAACAGAAAAATAGTAATTTATTTAACGGATTAACTATTATTTGAAGTCGAGAAATCGACTTTTTTGAAATTCGACTTTCAGTCGTTTTTTATTGACAACTAATTTAAAATATATTATAATAAATTCGACTTTCAGTCGAAAGGAGAGGAAAGTTATGAAAAAAAATGAAAGAAAGCAAGAATTGTTAAAGATTGCTTATAATATGTTTTT
>DUQW01000084.1 GCA_012837585.1 Acholeplasmataceae bacterium | reverse complement strand
TAGTCCGCGTTCATTTAACTTCATTCAATACCTCCCCAAACCATATTATTTATATTATAATATAAAAATCTAAAACTAACAAGAAAAAAAGCAAAAATAACGCTTTCAATGGCTTTAATCGGCTATACAGATTGGGTATAGCGTATTTTTATAGATAGATATATTATAATTTAAAAAATTAATACAAATTAACTTTTTATCATTATTGAGCATTTTGTTGTTTGTCGTTTTTCTCATTTATTACATATTCTAATACATGTAAAATATTACTTGTATATTTATTTTTGGGATTAGGATTGGATAGTTTTTTTATATCTATATCTTCAATCATCTTCTTTTTTTGAAAATTCACAGCATCATTAGTTTTAGAATTTGATTTTCTCCCCAGATAAACGTGTTCTATTTTATGAACAAACCAGACAACATGATAATTATTAAGTCTACAATAATTTTCAACATCCATTACAAACTTCGAATCAGTTGAATCTTTTATGAACTCATCAGTATCTAGAAAATAAACAACTTCATATCTGCCTTTGGGATTAGCTTGTTGATATAGTTTAATTGCTTTTTTTATTTCATTTTCTACTCTTTTATTGTTGTAATTGAATTTTCGGCCTAAATATATGGGTGTTATTTTATTAGATTCTGCGAAATCATTATAAAAATGTCTAATAGTAGCCATCACATATATGTCATCAGATTTATTTTTGCGCTCACACTAAACACAAACAATCAATAGCATATTATTATCCCTCTAAACTAATTTTCATCTAAAACATCATTAAAGTCAAAGGAAAAAATATTGAAAGGTAATCCGTCAATAAAGCCTTTTTTGTATAAATTTGCAGGAACATAATTTCCGTTTTTCACCCAAGAAGTAACCTTTCCTTTTTCTGATAGAAAGTCAATAGAATGATTACATTTTCTCAAAATTTCCATTGGCGATGTATTATGAGTTGTAAACAATAATTGGCCTTTTGGATTATCAACGAAATATTCCAATAATACAGTTAAATAAACATCATTAATTTTAGAATCAAACTCATCAATAGCGATAATCATTCCTTGTTGTTTAGCTTTTAGAATTTGATAAACATTAACAAGTTTTTTAATACCGGCACTTTCAAATTCTAAATGAATCCTATAATTCCCATAATCAAAATATGGTTCTACGATAAAATGATCACCATTATCTTTCTTGTCCGGAATAATTCGAACTAAATTCTTTTTGAAAATTTTAATGAATTTTTCTAAGTCAAGTAAAAATTCGGAAAAATCTTCAAAATCTTCATATCTAACCCGATATGAAGTAATACTAGATGGCTTAATAGTTTCAGGATTGAATCCTTGTGCTTTTCCAACATTAGTATTAAGTGATCTAAAATCTGATTTTCTGCGATTTTCAATTACATTCATAATATAGTATAAATGATCATCTTCTTCATCTGTCATTATTAAAATGTTAAATGCATTAGCATAGAAATAAAAGATTTTTTCAAACACATCTTTATCATCAAGTAATTTGACATTTTCAAATTCATTTAGAAAAATATCTACCACAGATCTTTTAATAAGAATATTTTTAGTTCTCTCATTTAGTTCGTCAGTAAAAGAACTATGAATAATGCTTCCTCTTTGAGACCAGAAAATGATAGTTTCAGATTGACTATTGATTTTCCTTAAAATTTCAAAATCAACGTAGTATGATCCACCTTCTTCATAAATCGAAATTTCATGCAAGAAATTACCTTTAATTTCCAAAGTTTGTTTATCATATACTAAAAAATTAACAGCTAGTTCTAATCTTTTAGTTTCTTTGTTAATTAATTCATTTAATCTAATAGTTGTTTCATTTTTATATAAAAATTCTTTATGTTTTATAATGTCAGTATAAATTTTTAAAGCATGAATAACAGCAGATTTCCCAGCTCCATTACAACCATAAATAGCTTTTATATTAGTGTTTTGCAAATTAATCTTCTTGTCCAAAGTTTTCTTATAAAATTGTAGAGAAACCTTTTCTTTTAAGTTTTTAATTCCACTAACAGAAAAATTAGTAATATAAATAGAAATAGTTCCATAATACCACCTCCGATATATTTACACATTTTTGTATGAAGTTACTAAAAGTTATACGTTTTGTATATTTTTTATATTTCTTTATCGAGTACATTTTCTTTATCATTTTTAATATGTATATTGATGGTAAGTAAAAAAATTAATTTTCTTGACATATTCAATGACTTTTGATAATCTATATAAGCATAACTTGT
>DUQW01000013.1 GCA_012837585.1 Acholeplasmataceae bacterium | reverse complement strand
CTTCTACTAATTCATCAATTAAGGCATAATTGATAAAAACAGGTCGTTTATTTAAATAAGCGATACCTTCTCCAAAGTTTCCTAATCTCTCTATTTTTAGTTTAACTTTTTTGTTCATTAAAATTCTCCTTAAAGTTTAAAATAAGTGCCGAAGCACTTATTTTATAATAACACATTGTGGATTTGGGTTAATAGTTATTTCTAATAATGGGAAATAATCTTGATAAATCTCACCGCCATCTAACATTACAATAAAATTATATTGTTGTGCTGTACGGTTAACTAAGCTCGGATCAATTGATTCAAGATATTGTAATCTTTTCTCGATTTCTGGTATTAGTTGCTCATATACTTTAACATTGTTAAATGAATTATTAGATAAATTGATAGTCTGTCTTCTTTCTGGTGGTTCTATTCCATTAACAGGTTCAGGTTTAATATATAAATCAACTACTAAAATACTAGAACTATTAGTTTTTTGGAAGACATTACCATTAATTAAACTATTTAGTGTAACTGCGGGTATCACATTATTATCATTAACTAATATAATGTTAGAAATTAATATGTTTTGATATTTTGAATTTAAACTAGTTAAATCGGTATTAACTAAATGCATTCCAAATTTAGTATTTTCTAAAACAATATTATCAACTATGATATTAGAGTTATCACTTTTAATCATAGCTGTATTAAGTTGTCTTGATTTTAGCATTACTGAATCTAAAATCAATTTAGTATTGTTAACTGTAATTAAATTAACTGAGTCAGTATCAAAAATAATTGAATGATAGTTTCCGTACACTGTTGATGGTTTATCAATAGTTATTGGATTTGTTAATAATAAATTATTTTGAAGAATCATCGTAGATTCAAATGTTAAACCTTCTTCTGAGTAAACATTTAATCCTTCGATAACTTTAATTGGTTGAATAATAGTAATTCCGTCATCAGATTGAATAATTAAGTTAAATTCTTTACCAATTGCTTCAGGGCTAAATTGTAACCCGCTTTTAGCTGATAAATATACGCCAGTAACATCAAGTCCGTTTAGTTCTAGTGAATAAGTTAAATTACCAACGTGATCACTAATTTCAGTAAAACTCTTAGTGATAAATTCAGTAACATTTTCTAGGTTAGGAACTAATGCGGTAAATTCAAGTTGAAGTGAAAATCTATTTAAATTTCCAACAAGAATAACTTCATGTCGGTTAATAAAACCAAAGCCGTTACGATAAATCTTAACGTCTTCAACGTCGTATTTAACAATAAATTCGACATATTTTATCATTGTTCCGTTGTCAATTCTAGTTTTAATTGATGATGCTTTTTGGAAAATTAAGTTAGGAACATTATTAACGTCTCTTAAAAACATATTAACGTTTAGTCCAGGACTTAAAACAACATCTTTTGTTGTTATTGGGTAAAATTCGGTAGTAGTAATTGGAATTTGTTCGTATGGGCCTGGATATTTTTTAAATGTTGCACTAATTATTAAATCATTTCTAATATCAGTGTATTCATAAATGGCGCCGTTTACATTAATTTCTTTTCCGTTAACAATTAATTTATCAATTATATCCAATCCGTTATTGCTAATAGATTTAATGATAACGCTTGATCCGTGAGCATATAGCGTTTGATTAGGATCACCTACAATTTCTAAATTTTCATTCATAAGTGTAATCTCAAAGCTGTTTAGGATAATATTCGATTCATAAAAATATAAAGACATTGTTGGTTCAACTTTTAAATTAATGATATTACCAGAGATATTGATATATTTTTCGTTATAAACAATCCTTCCACTAAAATGATGGTTTTGAGGAGCTTTAATCGCAATATCTTGTCCAATTTCATAATAACCATCTTCAGTTGGATTAGAAATAGTTACTATTCTATCATTTGGTGAAACAATTTCTACTTTAACATGTGTTTTAATTAAACTTTCCTTTTCAACAACTATTTTAGTCGCTTTATCAACAATTAAATTGTGAGTTAAACCGTTAATAACAACCTTTTCATCATTAATATATAAATAATCAAACTTATAGTATTTTGGCGCTTTTAAGGTAATTTCGGTATCTTTTGGATAGACGTTATCTGGTGAGTACGGCTCAATTTCTAATGGATACCCAATAATACTAATTCTATATTCCCCACTTGGAATTTGAATAAATGTAACTTTTAAATCAATATTTTTATCAACTGTTATGTGATATTGAAAAGTAGGTTCATGACTAACAGTGTTAATAATAACTTTATCAATCATATAACCTTCTTCAATTATATCTTCTCTAACTTTAACAATTAGTTGAGTTCCAATAGGAAACGATGTATCTTCAATTAATTCTTCTTTAGTGTTATAAACTAAAAAGTTGCCGTCCTGAGTAAGAGTATATTTTTCTTCTTGTTTATTACACCCAGTAAAGACAAATAACATGAAAACTAGTATTAATATTTTAAATATATTTTTTCTTTTCATATAAATCACTTTTTATCACACTTTATTATACCATAATTTCACAAAATCTCAACATTTCTATAAAAATATTTTTTAAATTAAAAAATAAAAACTCCGCAACGTTTCGGTTGCGGAGTTCATTATTATAAATTTTTTAATGTGTTTAATAGTACTGTCGCACTATTTAAATTAGTAGCTAGCGGTTTATTATGAACGTCACAAATTCGTAGTAAAGCCGATACATCAGGCTCATGAGGTTGAGCGGTTAATGGATCTCTTAAGAAAATTACGATATCAATATTACCTTCCGCTATTTGGGCTCCGATTTGTTGGTCACCGCCAAACGGACCACTTAAGTAAACTTTGACATCTAAGCCGACTCTTTCTTTAATTAAGGTTCCGGTAGTTTTGGTTGCGAAAAGATTATGTTTTTTTAGTACCGATTTATATTCGGTTACTAAATTAATCATATCCTCTTTCTTTTTATCGTGAGCAATTAAAGCTATATTCATAAGAAATATTTTTTAACGAATTTTAAGTTTTTATCTAGTTCGTACACTAGTGGATGACCAGTAGGAATTTCTACTTTCATAATTGCATCGTTATCTAAGTTTTCTAAATACTTAACTAACGCTCTAATACTATTACCATGTGCAGCAATAATAACTCTCTTACCAGCTAATAAGTCATGCTTAATATCTGAATCCCAGAATGGTAAAACTCTGGCAATTGTATCAAGTAAATGTTCGCATGCTGGTTGTTCTTCTTTAGGAAGGTTAGCATATTTAGGATCATTTGCAGGGTGTCTTGGATCATCTAATGATAAAGCTGGTGGTCTAACATCAGCACTTCTTCTCCAAATATGAACTTGTTCATCACCATATTTAGCAGCAGTTTCAGCTTTATTTAAACCTTGTAATGCACCGTAATGACGTTCATTTAAGCGGTAAGAATATTTAATAGGAATGTCTTCTTGACCTAATTCTTTTAACATAATGTCTAATGTATGGTTAGCGCGTTTTAATGTTGAAGTATAAGCAACATCAAAAACGTATCCTTTCTCTTTTAATAATTTACCTGCTTCATGAGCTTCTTTAACTCCTTGTTCAGATAAATCAACATCAGTCCAACCTGTAAACTTATTTTCTAAGTTCCAAACGCTTTGACCATGTCTAACTAAAACTAATTTAATCATATTTCATATCTCCTTTATCGTGTTGATAAACATAAATGTTTATTCTTCTTTTTTATTATATCATTTTTATTTATATGTTTTAAATGATTTCATAACAAAGAAAAAAATCCCGAATAATCGGGATTTTGTATTAAACTGCGAATATTATAAGTTGTTTGCTTGGTTTTGCATTAATAATGGGTTAGCAATTCCACCTACTCCTAGTAATACTAGAACTAAGTATAAAATACTATTATCAGATGCTCCTAACTTAGCTAATCTCTTACCTGCAGCATATTGCCAGTAAATAGCATAAATTCCGAATGTAATGAACATCATTAATAAGTGCATTCCACCGCTAAAGCCTTCACCAGTTTTTTCTTTTAATTCTTGTTGAAATTTATAATTCCAAATTAAAGCGTAAATTCCAAATGTAAATAGTAAAAGTAAAACTACAGTAACTAAACTTCTTTTTTGCATTTCACAATTCCTCCTTTGATACATTTATTATACCAAATTACAATTATTTCTATCAAACTTTTTTATTTCTAAGATAATATCACATAAATTAATTTTTAACTTTAATATAAAAAAACTAGCGGAGGGCTAGTTTTTGAGAGAAAGGAGGAATAACGAGTTGTGTAGCTTGCACCTTCATTATACACCTCATTTATCGATATATATCAAATTTTCTATAAATTACATAATTTAATTTATATTTAACATAATTTACTGTTTTTCATGGTATGGATTTACATGAACCATACAATGTTTTACTTGCTTCATCTCATTTTCAATGAGATCATTGACCGCCTCGGCAATGTCATGACCTTGGTCAACAGTTAATTTTCCGTCTACAGAAATTTCGATATCTACGTATAATTTTAAGCCAAATTTTCTCGTTCTAATTTTATCAATATTAACAACACCACTAACTGTCTTTGTAAGTTCTTTAACTCTATTAACATCTTCGAAATCAGCAGCCTCATCAACAACTTGACCAATACTTTCAATAATTAATCCAACACCATTGTAACCAATAAAGAAAGCTATTAAAATACCAGCAATTGGCTCAAAGAAGACAAAACCATTTAAAGCAAGTATAACTCCAACTAGTAATGCAATTGATACTAAAACGTCAGATATATGATCGATTGCTAACGCTTTTAGAGCTTGTGATCTAGCTTTTTTATATGAAACATTAGTCACAATAAAAAGTCCAAGTTTAATAACAATTGTAGCGATAACCGCAATAATTGCAAGTGTTTCAGGCTGAGTAATTGCAATCCCGTGAGCAAAATAATTAATTAAGGTTTCAGCACCACCAATAATTAGTTGTACTGCAACAACGATTAAAACAATCCCAAACGCGATTGTTGTAATACTTTCAAATTTTTCATGACCATATGGATGTGATTTATCTGGCTTTTTGCGACTAAATCTACCGATAAATAAAATCGAGACGGTAACTAATACGTCTAAGCCCGAATCAATAGCACTATTAATTACCGCAGATGATTTACCCACTACACCAAAAATGATTTTTACTATGAGTAGTAAAAAATTAAAAATGATTGCTGTTAATGTAGTTTTGATAATAATATTCGACTCTTTTTTAATATCCATATTAACACTCCTTATTTGGCTTCTCTTATTGTATATAGATTATACCATTTATTGTAAATTTATATAAAATTACTAACAAAATAACAATTAAATAAAGCATAATATTTTCAAGGTGATTATATGATTAGAAATGTAGACAGAATGATTAAAATGTCGGTAGCGTTTGTAGCCGCAATGTTAATAGCTATGTTAATAAAAGTTCCATACTCATTTACGGCTGGACTTTACGGACTTATGTTTTTAGATACAACAAGAAAAACTTTGTTGTTGGTGGTTATAAAAAAATTGCGGGAACTTTCTTAGGCTTAGCACTTGCTATTGGAATGTTTTTGTTATTTGGGTATGATTTATGGGTATTTTTATTATTTTGTGCCTTATATATTACACTTACATTTTTATTCAAAGCCCAAGCAGCAATTATTGCAACACTTGTTGCGATATCACAAATGCAAGGAAATCAAGATATCTATTTTGCAGCTAATTCATTAGTATTAATTATAATTGGCATTGGAGTTGCTCTTCTTCTAAGTTTATATATGCCTAAAGATAAAAAGATTATTAAAAAATTCTTAAACCTTAAATTAGTCTACCACCAAACAGTCGGATTTTTAAAAGCTGTTAAAAATATT
>DUQW01000083.1 GCA_012837585.1 Acholeplasmataceae bacterium | reverse complement strand
GAGGCTTTAAAGTATATTCCAAAAGAAGCCCAAACATTATTTAAAAATATCGTAAGGAGTAAGATTGATGGAAAAGATGATATTAGACAATGATAAATATTATCAAAATATTATTGATAATCTTCTAGATTATGATGTATGTATTAATATGTCAGTAAACGCTCCGGGAGATTCCAAATACTCAAATGAAGCTAAATTATTAGTGGCATATTTTGATAAATTAATTAATTATGATTATGTCAAAAAAGAAACTTATAATACATTAAAAGGAATCCAAATTAATTATTTCATTAATGGGGTTAAGGCAGACGATGTTAAAAAAGAAATGGTTAAACTTGAAGATGAACATCCACTTGGTAGATTTATCGATTTAGATGTTTTTGAGAAAAACAGCAAACAAAGTTTATCAAGAGATACTTTAAGAAAATGCTATTTATGTGATAAACCAGCATTTGTTTGCCAGAGAGAAGAAAATCATCGAAAAATTGATTTAGAAATATATTTTAAACGAGAAATCTTAAATTATTTAAGTGAATTTGTTGCAAATTTAATTAAGGAAAGTGTTTTACTAGAACTAAATTTAGATCCAAAATTTGGATTAGTTACACCTTATACTAACGGCTCACATGAAGATATGAATTATAATTTAATGTTAACTGCAGTTGATAAGATTTCACCTTACTTAAAAGAGATCTTTAAGGCAACTGCACGAATTGATAACATATACGAGTTATTAATGAATAATCAAGTAATTGGTAAATTAGCGGAAGAAAGAATGTTAATAGCTACCAATGGTGTTAATTGTTATAAAGGATTAATCTATAATTTAGGGTTAATGATAACTGCTTCAACGTATTCACTTGTTAATTTAGAAAATTTTGAATATTCATATTTTGTAGCTAAAACTTTGTCAAAACAAACATTTAAAGATAGTAAATTAGATACTTTTGGCCAAAAAGCCTATAAAAAATATAATTTTGGCGGAATAAGAAAGGAAACTTTAAATGGTTATCCTAGCATTAGACAAATACTTCCAATGATTATTGATTATGAAGATCAAACATTAATTAGAGCTTTAGTTAAGTTAATTACAATAACTGATGATTCAGTCTTACTAAAAAGAAGCGGATCTTTTGAAAAAATGGAAGAAATCATTTATAAGTTTAAACATTTAGATTTAAACGATCTAGAAGCAATTAATGATTTAACAAATTATTGCATAGAAAACAACTTAAGTTTTGGTGGTTCAGCTGATTTACTAATCACCGCTATATATTTAACAAAATTACAAGAAACATTTACTTTTCTTGAATTAAAATAAAAAATAAAAGGTAATAAAAATGAAGAAAACATTAAGAAAAATTTTATTAGTTTTATTACTAATTTTGGGTGGCGTTTCTTTATTAGCTTGTAAAAAGACTGGAGCTATTAAGTCATTAGTTAAAGATGAAGACGCATATATGGTTCAAGCTGTGTCAGCAGCTAATATGTCTCAAGGCGCAGCAACATTAAACTCAAATGCATCGCAAGTTACATTAGCCAATAGTACTGGACCTCAAATTAATCAG
>DUQW01000082.1 GCA_012837585.1 Acholeplasmataceae bacterium | reverse complement strand
TTCTTGACAAAATAAATATATAATGCTAAACTTTTTATTGCGCGGGTGTGGCGGAATTGGCAGACGCACTAGACTTAGGATCTAGCGCCGCGAGGCATGCAGGTTCAACTCCTGTCACCCGCACCAAATTAGAAATTTGTTTGATACAATTTGTGTCAAACTTTTTTTATTTTGAAGATAGGGGATATATCCCTTTATTCCATTTCCACCTATAACTTAACCGACCAGACCAAGACCTAAAAAGCATCAATTTTTAGGTTTTTTTAATTTTCAGCTATTACAATTTAACGATTACCCTATAATTTAACGATTACATTCCAATAAGTATAAATAATTACTCGAACTAGATAATCATATGGATAACCTTTTCCTACTTTAAAGCCAATAAAATTAAAAAATAAAATAAAAGGCTTGACATATCAACCTTATTGGTATTATAATAAAGGCAAGATGGTTATCAATAACCAACAAGGAGGTTTTAAATATGGAACAACATAAAAGTAATTTGCAATGGAATTTATTAAAAAATTTCAGAGGGTTTTATGATCAAGAAGAAGCAATGATAAAAAGCATAGCTGCTACATATGTTTCTTTATTAGCGCATGAATATTTAGATAATGCTTTATTAAGCTTTGATTTAGAAAAGGTATTGAGTTTTATACAGGATAAACAGTTGAAAGCATTTTTGAATCAAGAA
This sequence comes from Acholeplasmataceae bacterium, assembly GCA_012837585.1. Classification (GTDB taxonomy): domain Bacteria; phylum Bacillota_I; class Bacilli_A; order Acholeplasmatales; family Acholeplasmataceae; genus DUQW01. The sequence continues at coordinate 16,646 of DUQW01000082.1, read as the reverse complement.
TTACAAAATATTGATCAATTGATTTTTAACAACTTGCTTAATATTGATATTAATTTACTTCAAGAATTTGTTTTAAATATTGATTTTTCTAATTTGCCTCTTTATAGTGATTTAAGAGATGGTATTCCAAATAGCATTATTCAGTTAGTAAATAAGATATTAGATATAGAAAAAGGCAATGTTATCGGTGATTTTGGTTCAGGTGTTGGTGATTATTCAATTAGTACTGTAAAGCATCATTTTGATAATGAATATCATTTATACGATATGTCTTTAAAAAAGATTTCTATTTCAAAAATAAGAGCTAGTGTAATGTCAATGAAATTGGATAAAAAAATTAATTTCAACATTAATGATAATGGCATTCTTAGAGAAGACATTACTGAAAAATTTGATAAAGTTTTTTTACATATGCCTTTTAATATGCGAATCGATGATGAAGAACTATTGAAAATTAAAAAAAATATACCTGTTTTATCAAATTTAAAACGTTCAACCAGTTTAGATTGGGTATATTCAGTTTATCTTTTAAGTTCTTTGAAAGATCGTGGTATAGGAATTTCTTTATCAGCTGCTGGAACATCATTTAATATGTCTGACAAAGAATTAAGGCAGTTTTTTGTTGATAACAATTATCTATTAGGTGTGATTTCATTACCAAATAAATTGCTGAGTCATACATCAATACCAACCATATTATATATTATAGGAAAAAATAAATTAGGGAAAATTAAAATGGTTGATGCTACTAATGTATTCAAAGAAGAAAGAAGAAACAATGTTTTATTAGATGCTGATATACAAAAAATTTATGAAGCGTATTTAAAAGAAACGTCAATAAGTAAAGATGTTAGTTTAAAAGAAATTAAAGAAAATAGTTATTCATTAATCCCAAGTAGATATATTAACACTATTGAATTTGAAGATGGAGTAGCGTTTAAGGAATTCGTAAAAGTTCAAAGAGGGGCGATGTTTAAAGCTAATGAACTAGACTCTATAACAACTCAAAGAGTAACTAATTATCAGTATTTAATGATTTCAGATGTCCAAGACGGTTTAATTAGTGAAGAGTTAAAATATATCGATAATATTGAAGAAAAGGACGCCAGATATATAGTTAAAGAAAACAATATAGTATTGTCAAAGATAGGAGCACCATTTAAATCAGCTGTTATGGATTCTAGAGAATCAAAAATTATTGCTAATGGGAATTTATATATTATTGAAATTGATGAAACTAAAGCTAATCCATATTATATTCAATCATTTATTTCTAGTGAAGAGGGGCAAGCTTTGCTTTCGAGTAAATCTAAAGGGACAACTTTTGCATCATTGGGCGTTAATGATTTATTGGAAACAAAAATACCGTTTCCATCGTTAGAAGAGCAAAATAGATTAGGTATGGAAATGAAAAAAACATTAGAAGATTTAAAGATGTATACTGATAAACTAGAGAAAACCAAAGTTAAATTATCGAAAATTTTTAAAATGAAAGGTAAACAATAATGGTTTTGGGAAATTTAGAGCTGCAAAAAGTTATTAAATCTGTCTGTGAGTTTATGGAATCTCAACTAATAAATAAAAATAGGACTGGTCAATTACAAAGTTATTTACAAAAAATTGAATATGAAGATTTTAATATTTCAAAAGAAAAAGCATACTTTACAAATAAACAAAGATCAAAAATCATTGTTATAGGTGATTCAAATATTAAAGAAAATATTATAATAGGAATATTTAAAGAGGCCGGAATCTCAAAGGAAAGGCTTGAATTAGTTTTAGATTATAATTCTGCAAAAAACTACAAATTTAGCAAGTTGGAATATAACACAAACTATGGTGCAATTATTTTCGGGCCAATACCACATAGTACAAAAGAAAAAGGATATTATAGTAGTGTTATCTACAAAATAAAAGAAGAATATTGGGCTTATCCCGAAGTGATACAATTAGGATCTCAAGGCTCATTAAAAATCACAAAAACAAATTTATCAAACGCTGTTAATGAACTAATAACAAGAAATATAATACAGGGGAATATATAAATAGCTTTCATTTTTAAGATAAAGAGTATAACCCTTTATTACATTTTGCATTAAATAAATAGAGTTATGAAAATTACAAGTCATTATTGAAGTAATTTTATAAAATCTTTAAATATTTACTAAATTATAATAGTGTATGTTTAAAATTCCATACAATCTTTATAAAAATAACATAAAATGTTATAATTATTATTGAAGTTGACTTATAAAAAATAAAATAATTTGTAATGTAATTATTGCTGGAGGTATTAAATGTCAAAGAAAACTAACAAAAAAAATAAATCAATGGAAGCTGCACTATGGGATTCATGTAATAAATTAAGAAATTCAGTGAATACATTTGAATATATGCAAGTAATCTTCGGATTGCTTTTCTTAAGATTTGCCACTGAAAAATTTAATTATAGAAGAGAAGAACTATTAAATTCTGAGGATAAAGATTTTATTGAGGAGCCATCTTTTTATTTAGAAAAGAATGTCTTTTTTATACCTAAACCTGCTAGATGGGAAGAGATTAATAAAAACGCTAAACAAAGCAATATTGGGGTTTTAATTGATGAGGCATTAAAAGCACTAGAAGATAATAATGACTCTTTAAAAGGCACATTACCATTAAACTATTATCAAAGAATAGCTGCTAGTATGCCAGGAAGCAATATGGCATCAATTATTACAAACATATCAAATATTGAAATTGATAAAGAATCAAGCGATGATGTTATTGGAAAAGTATATGAATACTTTATGAACAAATTTGCTGTATTAACAAAATCTGATAAGGGTGAGTTTTATACACCTGCATCAATTGTTGAATTAATAGCTGAGTTGATTGAACCTTATCATGGACGTGTTTATGACCCTTGTTGTGGTACTGGTGGGATGTTTATTCAATCGTTGAAATTTGTTGATAAACATCATGGAAATAAAAAAGAAATATCAATTTTAGGACAAGAAAAACAAGATACCACATATAGATTGGCAAGAATGAACTTAGCAATAAGAGGTATAAGCGCTAACTTAGGAGATAAAGAAGATTCTACTTTTACCAATGATCAACACAAAGGTGAAAAGGTTGATTTTATTATGGCTAATCCGCCTTTTAATTTAAAAGACTGGAGAGGGCAAGACGAATTGACTAATGATTATCGTTGGAATGGGTATGAGATTCCACCTGTAAGCAACGCTAACTATGCTTGGATTCTACACATGTTAAGCAAACTCAAGAATGATGGAGTTGCCGGATTTCTTTTAGCTAATGGAGCATTAAGTGCTGGTGGTGACGAATATAAAATTAGAAAACAGCTAATTGAAAACGATAAAATAGAAGCAATAATTGTTCTTCCTAGAGAAATGTTTTATTATACAGATATATCAGTAACACTTTGGATAATGAGACAGCATAAAAAAGAAAGAGTTATCGATAGAGACGGAGTAAAGACAACTTTAAGAAATAGAGAAAACGAAATTCTTTTTATGGATTTGAGAAGAATGGTTGAAAACATTTCAGAGGATAAAACAGTTTACTTTACAGAAGAACAGATAGACAAAATTAAGGGCGTATATCATTCGTGGCAATCACCAGAATATAAATCAAAATATAGCGATGTAGTTGAGTTTTCAAAATCAGTAACACTGGAAACAATAAAACAAAATGATTATAGTCTAGTTCCTTCTAAATATATTGAATTTGTTGATAGGGATTTAGATATAGATTTTGATAAAGAAATGTCTCGAATACAAAAACAAATGAAAGAATTATTAAAAGAAGAAAAGGAAACACATCAAATGCTTAGAGACGCTTTTAAGGGGATTGGCTACGATGTTGAGTAGATTGGGAGATTTAATTTCTTTAAATGAAGAGAAAAATAGAGATTTGAATTATGGCGTTTCTGATGTTAAGGGAATTAGTATAAATAAAGTTTTTATTGAAACCAAAGCAAATCTAAAAGGTGTATCACTAAGACCATATATTATCGTAAAGCCCAAGTATTTCGCTTATGTTACAGTAACATCAAGAAATGGCGATAAAGTATCAATGGCTTTTAATGATACTAATGAAACATACATTGTATCATCTAGTTATGTATCTTTTTATGTAAAAAATGCCAATATTTTACTTCCGGAATATTTATATATATACTTCAATAGACCTGAATTTGACAGGATAGCAAGATTTAATTCATGGGGATCAGCAAGAGAAACATTCTCTTGGGATGATTTATGTGATTTAAAAATTCATGTACCAAGTATTGAAATACAACAAAAATATGTTAATATTTATAAGAGTTTGGTATTGAATCAACATACATATGAGTACGGGTTAGATGATTTAAAATTAACAATTGATATTTTCTTAGAATCCTTAAAAGAAAAAGAAAAAACCAAAATAGGCAAGTTTTTAGAGGAGAGGGCCTTAAGAAATGAAGAACTAAGATATAAATTTAATTCTGTTGTTGGTGTATCTAAAGATAAAGAAATAATAAAAACGAAAGCAAAAGAAAATAACAATGATCTTTCAAAGTATATTATTATAAGTAAAAATGATTTTGTTTATAATCCAAGAAGTGCTAATGCAATAGCTTTAAATCTGAAATATAATAATGCACTAATCAGTTGGAATAACACTGCTTTTTATATAAAAGAAGAATATTTAAAGGTGTTATCCCCAAGGTATTTAAATCTATGGTTTTCAAGAGATGAGTACTCAAGATGGGCAATTTATAACTCATGGGGTAGTTCTACTGAGATATTACCTTTAAGCGATATATTTGATTATGAAATTCATATACCTGAAAGACATGTTCAAGATGCAATAGTTAAAATATTTGATTTATATTATCAAAAAAACAACTTAAATAAAAAACTTAAAGTTACTTTAAAAGAATTATCTCCGATTTTAGTAAAAGGAGCAACACAAGAATCTAAAGGGGTGATTTGATGCATTATAAATTCACGGAATCTAGCTTTGAAGAAGTGGTATTAAAACTTTTTGAAGAAGCTGATTATGAATATGTAAGTGGTTATGATATTCATAGATTAAAAAATGATATTATCTTAGAAGATGATTTTATTAATTACTTAGAACTAAATTATCCTAGAGGTAATTTTTCTAGTGACGATATAAGAATTATATTAAATGAACTAAAGATGATATCTTACAGAAACTTACATACCAGTTTCAAAGAGACCCTTAATAAAGTAAGAAGTGGTTTTACACTTTATAGAGAGAATGAAAACCCAATTCATATTGATTTTATTAATTTTGCTAATAAAAATAAAAACTCATTCAAAGTAGTAAATCAATTTGAAGTGCAAGGAAGCCAAGAACTTAGAAGACCAGATATCGTTATTTTTATAAACGGAATTCCGATTTCTGTAATAGAACTCAAAAACCCTGCCGATGAAACAGTATCGGTTTTTCAAGCTTATGAAGATTTAACAATTAAATGTAATAGAGGAATACCAGATTTAATGCGTTATTCATTTGTGGCTATGATAAGCGATAATGCAAATACTAAGGTAGGTTCAATCTTTGCTGGTTATGAGCATTTTTATGAATGGAAATCTACTGATGGTAACGATTATGCAGAAACGCCTTTTGAAGTTTTAGAAATGACCATTAATGGTCTATATAAACATGAAACAATTTTAAACATTATTGAAAACTACGTTTATGTTCCTGAAAGCGATGATGGCAAGTCAACAGTTATCGTTCCCAAATACTATCAATATTATCACACCGAAGTTTTGTATAATAGCGTTAAAGCTGCTATGAAACCTAATGGAGATGGTAAGGGTGGTACATATTTTGGCGCTACTGGGTCAGGTAAATCATATATCATGCTTTATTTAACAAGAAGATTAACGCTTGATACTACACTTGACAATCCTACTGTTCTATTGATTACAGACCGTGGAGATTTAGACGATCAATTATCTAAGACGTTTGCCAAAGCATCAACATTTTTAAACGATAAGAATGTCAGATCTTTTGAAAGTAGAGAAGATTTAAGAGATGAACTTAATGGTATAAAATCGGGTGGAGTTTTTTTAACAACTGTGCAAAAGTTTAATGAAGAAACATCGTTGTTAACAGACAGAAATAATGTCATTTGTATTAGTGATGAAGCACATAGAAGTCAAATTAACTTAAATGAAGTATTGGAACTTTCTAATGACGAAATAGTAAAACGAGTTGGATTTGCTAAACATTTAAGAGATGCTCTTCCAAATGCAACATATGTAGGATTTACTGGCACACCAATTGATGAAACAATCGGAGTATTTGGTGAAGTTGCCGCATCTTATCAAATGAGACGTGCAAAACAAGATGGATCAACAGTTGGACTTGAATATGTACCAGGACCAGACGAACTTAAACTTGATGAACAAAAAATTAGAGAAATCGAAAAGTTCTATGATGAAATGGAACAAATAGGCACTAATGAGTACCAAATTGAAAAATCTAAAAAAGAAAGTGCCAATGTTAAAACCATAGTAAACAACCCTAAGAGATTAAAGAATGTAGCGAGACATTTTGTTGCTCTTTATGAGAAGAGGGTAGAAGAAGCTGCTACTGTAAATGGTAAAGCAATGTTTATTTGTTATGATAGAGAAGTTGCTTTCAATTTTTATAACGAATTAAAAGACCTTAGACCAGAGTGGTTTGTTAAAAAAGCGTCTGCGGAAGGTGTCGAAGTTAAGGAAGAAGATAAAAGAGAATTATTACCTCTTGAAATGGTACAACTTGTAGCAACTAGAGCTGCAAGAGATAAAAAAGAATTGTATGATCTTTTGGGTACAAAAACACATAGAGAAACATTGGCAAAAGAATTTAAAAAAGTTGAATCTAACTTTAAAATTGCTATTTTAGTGGATATGTGGATTACAGGTTTTGATGTGCCTAGTTTAGATACTATATATATTGATAAACCACTACACAGACATTCATTAATTCAAACTGTGTCTAGAGTAAATAGAATATTTAAAGGTAAAGAAAAAGGTGTTATTGTTGATTATATTGGCATAAAAACAGCTTTAGCAAAAGCTTTAAAGCAATATGGCGGAGACATTCCAGCTATCGAACAAAATATTCAAGTGGCCATTCAAATCTTTAAAGATCAATTAAGTTTAATAAAAGAAATGTTTCATGAATTTGATTTAAGCGATTTTTATTCAGAGGATAAAGTTACGCAGTTAAGACTTGTAAATAAAGCAGCCAACTATATAAGTACAACTAAAGAAAATGAAAGAAAATTTATGAACCACACCAAAGCATTGAAGAGCGCTTTAGACATTTGCGTTGGCTCAAGTGAAATAACTGAAGAAGAGATAGTGGAAGCACACATATTCTTTATTATTAGAAGTATTATTTATAAGTTAAATAGTGAAGGAACTCCGGATGTTGAGAAAATGAATCGTCATGTTAAAAAACTTGTCGATGAAGCGTTGGAGAGTGAAATTGATCTCGATAATTTAGACTCAGTTGAAAGAACCGATCTATTTTCTGATGAATATTTAGACACAATAAAAAACATTAAATACCCCACCACAAAACTAAAAGCGTTACTGTATTTACTTAAAAAAATTGTTGGTAAATATAAACAAGTAAATATAATAAAAGGAATGGAGTTTGAAGAACGATTAAAACAATTAGTTCACAAATACAACAATAGAGACCAGTTAGTTTTTGCTGGTGCAGTAATGGATGAAGTTATAGAAAGCATAACTAAGGAAATTGAAAATACAATAAAAGAAGTACAAGTTGACGCTAAGTCATTTGAAAAACTAGGTATTTCATTTGAAGAAAAAGCTTTTTATGATATTTTAAAAAACATTAGAGACAAGACTCCTTTCGAGTATGAGGAAGATAGATTAATCAAACTGGCAAAAGCTATTAAAAAAGTTGTTGACAATCAAACAAAATATACAGACTTTGATAAAAGAGAAGATATTAGAAACGCATTAAGATCTGATATTATAAGAACACTTTCTAAGCATGGATATCCTCCTGTTACAGCTACTGAAGTTTATGATAAAGTTTTTGAGACTGCTCAAAACTTCAAGAAATATAATTAAACGGAGGTGTCTATTTTGACTGATGCTTTAACATTAAGTATTATAAGTATAGTAGTTACAGTGTTATTTGGACTTTGGAATCTTAGAATAACTGTGCAAAACCATAGAATGAGAAAAGACGAATTCTTAAGACAAAAAAGGAAAGATGCAATAAGCGAATTTAATTTAAGACCAAGATTTAAAATAACTAGTCATGAAATTAATATGGAAAATCCTGGATATGTTGATGAAAACGACGATATAGATTGCCTGGTTTCTTTTATAAAAGAATATAAAAAGGAAAACAATAAACAGAATTTCAAATATGAAGAATCGCTATTAAACCAACAAGACTGGGTTAATGTCAAACTCAAATTAAAAAATGTAGGAAAAACTGAAATCAATAATATGTATATATCATGGAATTCACCTAAAAACACTTCTCTTTTTGATGTTAAGCATTCAGAGTATGTTCATTTTATAAAGTTTGAGGCTTTAAATTATAGTGTTATATTAGATGAAACGATAGAAACTAATAAAGAAATAACAATTAAAATTAATTATCATAAGAATTTTGTTGCAGCAAGTTTTATTAGTGCAGAAGCAACACTATGGTTATTTGACGAATACAATAATATATGGAGCCAACCATTATTTGTCAAAGAAGGAAAAATATACGATAGTTCTATGAGAACATATAAAGATTTTAAGGATACTGCTGATATAGATAGCGCTCTTGAGTGCTTTGAAAATCCAATGCTGTGGTAAATAAAAGAATTTAATAATAAATAATGAAGGCGGCCAAATTGGTCGCTTTTTTTGTGTTTGGGTTTAAAAAAAACAAGAAAATTAAAGAAATCTTGGCAAAACAACAATCTCCATGCCATTAACCATTGAGGAAGTGGTGAAGTTATCTATTTAAGTTGTTAAAACACATGAAATTAACAAAATTTCAAAAATAACCGGCAAAACAGTACCCTACTTGCCATTAACCTTTGAAGCGGTAGTTAGATTATCTGTTTTAGTTACTAAAAACATTAAAAGATAATAATTTTCTAAAAAAACCGGTAATTTCACTACTTGCTTCCCATTAACCTATGAAAGGAAAATATATTTTATCAAAAAAGGAGGAAAGAAAAATGGAAATGGAAAAAGAATTAAAGAAAAGTAGTGAAGATGTTTTTGCAGAGGAAGAGTTAGATGAAGACGGTCTACCACCATCTATTACTCTAGATAAAGCACTAGAAAATTTACCACCACTAGCGCCTGTACTAATTGAGGGTATTTTAAGACAGGGACACAAGATGTTGATATCTGGTTCATCTAAGGCTGGTAAGAGTTTTTTATTGATGCAACTTGCTATTGCGCTTGCTAAAGGTAGAGAATGGTTAGGTTTTAAATGTAAAAAATCAAGAGTTCTATATGTCAATCTGGAAATAGACTCAGCAAGTTGTATTAATAGGTTTGTTGAAATTTATAAGAGACTAGGCATAGAACCTGAAGACGATGAATCTTTGTATGTTTGGAATTTAAGAGGTAAATCAATGCCTCTTGATAAGCTAATGCCAACCTTAATCAGGAGAGTTAATGGTCGTGGTTTTGATGTAGTTATTATTGATCCTATTTATAAAGTGATAACTGGCGATGAAAACAAAGCAACCGACATGGCAAAGTTTACTAATTTATTCGATAAGCTTTGTTTAAAAACAGGTGTAGCGGTTATTTATTCTCACCATCATTCCAAGGGTGAACAAGGATTTAAAAGAGCAATGGATCGTGCATCTGGTTCAGGAGTGTTCGCAAGAGATCCAGATTCACTGCTTGATATCATTGATCTTATTTTAGAGGATGAGTTTAAACAAGCATATTTAGACGATCAGAATATGACTGCTTGGCGGCTTGAAAGTAGTCTAAGAGAGTTTAGAAATATCACACCCGTTAATTTCTGGTTTGATTATCCAATCCACATCGTTGATAAAGAAGGACTACTTACCAAAAACTATGCTTCAGGTGATCCAAGATATAACTTAACCAAGAGTGGAAAAAGAAAACAAACTCCGGAATCTAGAAAGTTAGAATTTGACAATGCTTTTGATATTAATTTAGAAGAAGATGGAACTTGTAGAGTATCTACTTTGGCTGAATATTTAGGAGTAACAGATAAAACGATTAAAAATAGAATCAGCGAATTTAGTGATGAATACGTAAATAATCGTGGTGTTGTATCAAGAAAAAGCGAAGATGGAATATAGGGAAAACATCTGTATTTCCGTAAAAAATGCCGAAACGGAAAATAGGGAAAAATACCCTTTATTCTTCCAAACAAAAAAAGTGGAAAATAGGCCTTATATATATGAAGTTCCTTCCACTGCTGACGCATGTCGTTTGTAGGATGAGGGCTCCAAAGAGAGCGCCCTATCCCAAACAAATGCATCACCAGTCAGTACTGCCTTTTTTCTAAACCAAAAATCCTAAAAACTCTAAAACCGGTTAACTATTACAACAAATTTATAGGGTTTTTCAAAAATTTAAAGTACCATACCCCCCTCATAGTCTTTTAGTAAGTGGCGATGGGTACCGCATGGGGGGCCTTTAAAAAATGGAAGGCAGAATTTTTGAGATTTTAAAATTTAGTTTTGAGATTGGTTTAAGGTTAGAAGATAAATGCTTTAATTATTTGCTAAAAAGGCTCAACGATTTGAAATGCTCGTTTTATTAAGTAAATGTGAATGAATACTTGTCTTTAAAAATCAAACAAATCGTTGGGGGATTATTTAGGGTTTAATAAATGTTGCCATGAGTATTTAAAAGGAGGTTTAAATTATGGAAACAATAAAAAGAGAAGTTACCAAATTAAAAAAAACAGGTTATGGTTTCGTAAAAATAGCAAAGACTCTATCTATTTCAGTTAAAGAGGTTAGAGCTATATGCAAGGAAATAGATGAAGAAAAACTTTTAAATGGAAACTGTAAAAACTGTAATTCCAAGATTACATCTGTAAGGGGTAAGAAGATAAAACAATTTTGTAGTGATAGATGCAGATGGGATTATTGGAACAATAAACAAAAAGCAGGAAGATATTAAAAAGTTATTTAAATTGCATCAAAGATTGCCTACTTAATAGAGAAAAAGACTTGACTAAAGCAGGCTAATAAGTGATGTATATAGTACCGCGAAAAGGAAGGAGGAAACTTTATGAATATGGTAATTACCAAAATTGAAGCAATACCAATAATACCCAAAAGAATAAGAGTAGCTGCATATGCTAGAGTATCCTCTGGAAAAGAAGCGATGCTTAATTCCCTAGCTACTCAAGTTTCATATTACAAAAGACTTATCCAAAATAAACATAATTGGGAGTTTGTAGGTGTTTATGCCGATAAAGCAATAACAGGAACTAAAGATTCAAGAGATGAATTTCAAACTTTACTTAAAGATGCAAGGTCTGGAAAGATAGATATGATTATTACTAAATCGATATCTAGGTTTGCAAGAAACACAGTAACGCTACTTGAGGTAGTAAGAGAGTTAAAAGACTTAAATGTTGATGTCTATTTTGAAGAACAAAACATTCACACCATGAGTGGTGAAGGTGAGATGATCCTAACATTCCTAGCAACATTCGCACAAGAAGAATCAAGAAGTGTATCAGAAAATATGAAATGGCGAATAAGTAAAGATTTTAAGGCTGGTTTAATATGGGGCGGTAATTCATCACTTGGTTATAGGCTTAAAGATAAAAAACTTTATGTTGTAGAAGATGAAGCAGAAACTGTAAGACTAATTTACAAGTTATACTTAGAAGGAAATGCCGATGAACGAATATGCGATATCTTAAATCTTCAAGGAATTAAACCATATAAGACTAAGAAATGGAATCGTTCATCAGTCATTAAAATCCTTACCAATTATAATTATACAGGCGACCTTATCTTACAAAAGACATATAGAGACAATCACCTAACAAAAACCATGTGTATTAATAATGGTGAGTATAATAAATATCTTGTTTTAAATGCTCACGAAGCGATTATTGACAAAGAAACTTTTAATGATGCCCAAAAGATGAGGAGATTAAAAACTAAAGATATCAACTTAGATAAAACGAAAAAGACATTATTTAAAGGCTATATTAAATGTGGTAAGTGTGGCAAAGCGTACACCTATAAAAAGACACCTTATAATATTGTTTGGATGTGTTCCACTTTAAGAACAAAGGGTAAGTGTGCATGCGATGCAAAGCAAGTACCAGAGGCTAAAATAATTGAAGCAGCAAACAAATTATTAAATTTAGAAACTTTCGATTTTAAACGCTTTGAAGAGGAAGTTAGACAAATAGTAGTCCTACCAAATAATAAACTCTTGTTTCAAATCGTTAGCGGCATTGAGCAAATATTAGAGTGGGAATATGAATCAAGAAGTAGTAGTTGGACAGATAAAATGAAAGATGAAGCAAGAGTCCACTATTTAAAAAGAGGTAAAGGAGGTAACGGTAAATGACAACTAAAGTAACAGTAATACCATCAACGATAGATCCATTAACTCAGTTACCTCGTAATAGTAAAGAAAAAATTAAAGTGGCAGCTTACGCTAGAGTATCAACTAACTCAGAAGAACAAAATACAAGTTATGAAGCGCAAGTAAACTACTATCAAAACTACATTGAAAATAAATATGAATGGGCCTTTGTTGGAGTTTATGCTGATGAAGGTATTAGTGGAACAAACACCAAAAGAAGAGCAAGCTTCAATAGAATGATTGAAGATGCATTAGACGGTAAAATTAATTTAATCATTACTAAATCGATCTCAAGGTTTGCCAGAAACACACTTGATACGATTAAGTTTGTCAGAAAGTTAAAAGATAAAGGCGTTGAAGTATTTTTTGAAAAAGAGAACTTATGGACACTTAATTCTAAGAGTGAATTAATCTTAACGATTATGGCTTCTATTGCACAGGAAGAATCAAGATCTATTAGTCAAAATGTTACATGGGGCAAAAGAGTATCATTTCAAAATGGTAAAGTATCTTTTGCTTATAGTAGATTTTTAGGCTATGAAAAGAAAGACGGTAAAATAGTAATCGTTGAAGAAGAAGCGAAAGTTGTAAGATTAATTTACCGGATGTTTTTAGTTGAAGGTCAAACACCGATAGCAATTAGAAATTATTTAACAGAACAAGGCATTAAAACTGCAGCTGACGCTACTTGGAGAGCACATGTTATTTTATCAATATTAACTAATGAAAAATATAAAGGTGACGCACTACTTCAAAAGAAATATACGGAAAACTTCTTAGAACAAAAGATGGTTAAAAATACTGGTCAAGTTCCACAGTACTATGTAGAAAATAGCCATCCAGCTATTATCGATAAAGATATGTGGGAAATGGTCCAAATTGAAATTAAAAGAAGAAGAGAAATGGTCGGTGGCTTTTCATCAGCTAATTTGTTTGCTGGTAAAATTAAATGTGCAGACTGTGGTGGTTATTATGGTAGAAAGACATGGCATTCCAATTCTAAATACCGAAGATCAATTTATAGATGTAATAAGAAATATGAAGAGGGAAAAGATAAATGTAAAACACCACATCTATCAGAAGAAGAAATAAAAGAAAAGTTTTTAAATGCTTACAATATAACAATCAAAGATAGGGAAAGAGTTAAAAATGATTTAAAGGAAGTTCTAAAACTAATAACAAGCACTAAAGGCATTGATAAAGAGATTAAAGAAATTGATGCAGAACTTATAACATTAACAGAATCAATTAATAAACTCATTCAAGATAATTCAAAAACTAAAAGTGGTATTGATGAGTTTGATAAAAGACTTAAAGAACTAAGAGTTAGATATGATGATTTAAGAGCAAGAAAAGAAGAGCTAGCAAATCTTAAAAGAGAAAACTCAGCTAAATCATATAGAATAAAAAAGTTTATCGCTAATTTAGAAAAATCAACTGATAAACTAAAAGATTGGAATAGTGAGCTTTGGATGTTAACTGTTGAAAGTGCAACAGTTTATAGAGATAAAAGAATTAAGTTTAAGTTTTATGATGGAATAGCAAACAAGTAAGGAACTCTATGTAGATTGATATGTGGAGTTTTTTAATATGATATTTAATAATATAAATTAGATTTGCTAATTAAAATATGCTATAATATCAATGATGAGATGTTTACAAATTAACCTTATTAAGCATAGAAAGAATAAGAAAAAGGGTTTCAACAAGTAAATGTTATAGTTAAAACTATTGACAAAGGTTTTTTCATATGATAAGATTTAAGTGGACTGATCAGTAAGTCATAGAAGTGCGCCGTTATCTGGTAAGTGTGATACTTTCACACCGCAGCTATGCTATCAGTCCTTTTTTATTTATAATATGTTGAGAAAATGGTGATAAAATGGAGCTTTTGTATATTGATGAATCAGGATCAATGAATAATATAACAGATAAGGATAAAAATTATTTTGTTATTACTGTTTTGCATGTTAAAAATAAAAATTCATTGAAAAATTCATTTAACAGATTTATAAGAAAAAACAAAGAAAAATTAAAATCATTACCAAATGGTAACAAAATGTTTGATGGAGATAAATTTAAGGAAATTAAAGGTTCAGCGCTTACTCCCGATATTAAAAAAGAGTTTTTAAATTATATTTGTATAAATAATAGTTTTAAAGTTTTTTATGTTATTATTCATAACAATTTTCTTAAAGAATCACTATTAAAAAATAAAGAAGTGGGATTTAATTTTATTTTAGAAAAGTTGTTAACTTATAAGATAAAAAATAATTTTTTGCCTAGGGATACAAATTATCACATTCATTTGGATAACCGTAATTTAAGAACAGGAATGAGAGATACGTTAAGATCATTTCTTATACGGACATTAATTATTGAGGATGAATTAATTGAAGAACTAGAATTAACTTATCACGATTCAGAAAAAGTTAAATTTATACAAGTAGCAGATTTTTTTGCTAATCTACTCTACTCTAACTTAATGACAAACAATTACAACGAGGTTCTTAATCAAAAAGTTAGAGAAGGTTATATATCACACGAATATAATTTTCCTTATAATAGAGAAGATTAGATAGAGCAATATAATAGCTTATGGTTTGTCGGTCTTAAAATTAACAGGCTGTGTAGAATTTTTAAAAACATAATGATATACTATAGAATAAGCAGGCATAACGATAGTACAGCTTATGCTGAGCCTATGTTCAATTTGAAGGAGTGGTTCAAGCTTCATTTAATTTAGATGCTCCAATCTCAAAGGGTTGATGAAAGGAGATATCAATATGAAAAAAGAAAGAAAAGTAGTAAGATTCGACTACTCTAAATACGAATCAAATTTATCATGGGAATCTGAAATGTTAAAAGAACATGAATTTTGGGGATTTCACATGAAAAAGGGCAGACTTCACATAGATACCAAAAGGTATAAAAAAGCCTGCGAGCAAATAGGCATTAAAGATTTTATGCCAGAGGGTTTATTTAATCATAGGAATACAGTATATTTTGTTCCTAGTAGAGTGAAAAGAAACGATTATAAAATTAACATATTTAGAGACTTAATTGAAGAATTAAAAAATGATTGGCTTTATGAATTTAAGCCTGTTTTTACTATGATTAAAACACCAAAAGAAGTAGAAGATGATAGTAGAATGCACGATTTAGCTTACACTTCAAGTGCAGATGATTATGATGATATTATTGTAGAGTCAAGAATTGCTGGATTTAAAAGAATAAGCCAATATAATAAAATAATAAATTCGCTTTACTGTCAATTCATCATGAAGATTACAACTGAAATTGACCGCTTTACTTTATATGTAATGACTGAGCTAGGATATAAAGGTAGTGACTTTAGCATAAGTTCATTCTTCAAATTTTCAGATGGTTTGCTAAAAGATAAGAGCGCACAGAAAATTGAAAAACTATCTAAGTACAATGCCTATAATATGCTACATAAAATAAACAATTTTTTAAAGCACAACTCAATTGCATCGTATAATATGTTAAAAAGACACTACCCAGCTAATGTAAGATCAGTAGAAAATGGAACATCAAATATTAAATATTCAAACGGTATGTTTGCTGGTGACTGGATTATTATTAAAGATGGATATATAGATGATATACTTAACAAGCTTGTTATTTTCTTTGAGAACTATTGCAATGTTTATCTAAAAGAAGATATAGAAGAATCAAAGTGGAATTATGACGAATATTTTATGAATGCTTTTAATGAAATGAAATACCCATTTAGATATATTGGACTACCATATTAAAAAAAGTTTATTTACGTTTTTAAGAATTGTAATTTTAAAGATGGCTTAACAAAGACAATATTTAGGGGTGCGTAAAATTTGATAGGGGTGCGCAAATGTATCCTTTAGTAACTCCCTTCGCAAGTTGATAGAATAGGTTTGATACATCGATATCAGGCCTTTTTTTATTATTTTAGGCTGAAAAATGCTAAAAACATTTATAAAAATACAAAAATATTGAATTTACAGTAAAAATTTAAGAAATTTG
>DUQW01000081.1 GCA_012837585.1 Acholeplasmataceae bacterium | reverse complement strand
GCAACTACTCCAGATAATAAGTTTTTAGATTTAATTTGTTTTCTACATCCCATTAAGAATATCATAAATACAAAAAGTAATAATACCCCTGTTAATAATCTAATCGACTTTCTCATTTTATTTATCTCCTTATACATTTTAATTATAACATAATTAAATTAAAAATGTAAGTTTTTTCCATAACTTACATTTTTTCGTACGTGTCTTACATTATTTGGTTTTTAAAGTTAGTAATGTTACCGATTCAACATGGTTAGTTTGCGGGAACATATCAACTGGTGTCGTTTCTATTATGTTATATTTATTTGATAGAATTTTTAAATCATCAACTAAACTCAAAGGGTTACATGATGCATAGATAATTTTCTTTGGCTTTTCCTCTAAAATAAAGTTACAAAGATCTTTACCTAGTCCAGTTCTTGGAGGATTAAAGATCATAACATTTGGCTTAATATTTAACTGTTTAGAGACTTCTAAGGTATCTCCAGAGTGAATCTCTATATTATCAATATTATTAAATTTAACCGCTTCCTTAGCCGCTTTAACGGCATCTTTACTTATTTCAATTGAATAAACTTTATCAACAAATTTAGAAATATATATCCCAATGCTACTAACTCCGGCATAAGCATCTAAAATGGTATCGTTTTTCGTAAAATTACCAACTCTTAAGATTTCATCATACATATTTTTAGCTTGTTTTAAGTTGAGTTGGAAAAATGAATCTGGCCCTACTAAATATTTAGTATCCCCAATTTTATCTTCTAAATAATCATCTCCGTATAGTTTTTCAATTTTTTCAGTTATAAATTCTCTTGAACGAAGATTATCATTAATTGAAACGAAGACTGAGTTAACTTTAGGGTTATTTGCTGCTAAATCGTTGGCTAATTCAGTTAAATCTACTTTCTTATATGAAATAAAGGTAATTTGGAACTGGCCTTGATAGTTAGTTCTAACTTGAATAAAACGGATATAACCTGATTTAGTTTTACTATTATATGGTTCAATTTGATATTTAGTCATTAGTTTAACTATTTCTTTTAAAATTAAGTCAATATAAAATTTATGAACTAAACAAGTATCAATCGGTAAAAACCGATTGCTATCTTGATAATATAGTCCAAATACTATTTCATTATTATAGATTGTTACTGGTAAAGTAACACGGTTACGGTATCTAAATTCTTCAGGTGATAAAATTGTTAAGTTTAGTTTAGTTTTTTTAGTTTCTTTTCTTAAATGAACATTATATAAAAAGTTAATTACATTTCTTTTATATTTAATAGTTTCAAAATACGGCATATGTTGTAAGTTGCAACCACCGCATTTTTGATAGTACTTACAAGGAGGTTCAATTCTTATTGGACTTTTAGTTAATACTTTTAAGTTTTTCCCTTCTAAATTACCTCTAGAATTAGTTTCAAGTTCTACTTCTACTAATTCATCAATTAAGGCATAATTGATAAAAACAGGTCGTTTATTTAAATAAGCGATACCTTCTCCAAAGTTTCCTAATCTCTCTATTTTTAGTTTAACTTTTTTGTTCATTAAAATTCT
>DUQW01000012.1 GCA_012837585.1 Acholeplasmataceae bacterium | reverse complement strand
TAATAGCTAATTCACGATAACTACCTTCTTTCTTGTTATAAGATTTTATTACTTTCTCTTTAAATTCTTTTGTATATGTTTGATGTTTAGTTTGCATTTTAAGTGACTCAGGACCATGATTTTTATATTTAAAATACATTAGTTTAAACCCCGATTCACTAATTCCAAACTCATCAGATATTGATTGTTGACTTCCATATCCTTGATCGTATAATTCACATGCTTTGATTTTCTCTTCAAAGCTTAATCTCTTTCCTTTACTCATAAATAAAATACCTCCAAAGTATTAAGTTAAATGTTTTATTATTTAACTTGTCTACTTTAGAGGTATCATATCATATTTAGGGCTTCTGTTTTTATTTTTTTATAAAAAATATCTTTCTTTAATATTTATGTATGTTTGTTTTTGAACATTTAAGTTAGCAATAATGTTTTGTAATGTTTTTTGTGGTTGTGGTGTTTTTAAAGAAGTAGAGACTATATATTCATATACTCTTTCAAATAATTCTGGATGATCAATAAATGGATTACGATTTCCTTGATAACTATAAATCACTTCATTTCGATTAAATTCAAATTCATCAACCGGATCAGCTTCATGCCACTCTAGAAGTAGACTTAATTTACCCATTTGTGCACCTTCAGGTACATAAGCTTTATCAACTGGAGTTTCTACTAAAGTTAAAATATCTTTATATCTAACAGCCATATATAATAAAATTCTTGCAACATCTCCGCGGTGATTATCTCCCGGATAATATTCATCAGTTCCAATTGTGTATCCTTTAACTCCACTTCCAGCTGCATAATATCTATTAGAACGACTTGCATTAGTAGAACCAATAATAGCTCTTAAATTATGAGGATCACTTCCTTGATCTCTACTAGAATTACTAACTCTTTTGATACCTAATTTTGAATTTGGCCAAACGTGTTCTCTTTGGAAAACATTACCTGATCCCCAATCTGCAGGAATCTCTGCGTTATCGTAAATTCCAAATAAAGTTTCTTTTCCGGGTTCAACATCTGATTTAACTAATATCTCACGTGCTTCACCGTAAGATGAGTTCTGTGAGCCATTACCAGCAGTTACAATATTGATTTTTTTGTGTAACTTATTAAATATTTCTAAATTACTCATACCGTAATCTAATCCTAAATAATACCCGTCATAAGTGTATTCATATTTAATCGAATAAATTGAAGTATCGGGATCAAATTTAATAGTGATGGTTTTTTTGTTAGATTTTTTATGATCTGGTAAATTAGCATATATCTCAACTAATAATCCATCACCAATTTCGCTTTGGTGCTCTTTAAAATCATAATATGACGTTTTAGTCGTGTGTTTAACTCCGTTAATGATTATCGTGTATTCTGCACCTTCTCTAGTGTTATTCCAACTTAGTCTACCGTCATCTGTTATCTTTATATTACTAACTGATGGTGTTGTAGGTTCAGGACCTTTTAGTATTTCTAAGATTTGATCTTTAAAAACAATTCCGATTATTAATGCAACTACTATTAAAATTAAAACTAATGCTAAAATGATTTTATAATTTTTCTTTATGAATTGTTTTTGTTTTTTAGTTAATTTTTTAGATTTTTTCTTTTTTGCCATATTTATTTCCACCTTCCTATATTTCCTTAAAAATTATATCATTTTATGGAGTATATGAGAAGTATAGTAAAAAAAAGACGCCTTTATACGGCATCTATTTTAATTATAAAAATAATTAATCAATTCTAACTGGTAAGATTAAATGTAGTAAATCGATATCTAGTGGTCCATGAATTACAAACGGTCTTACTTCACCAGCAAAACTAATTGTAATATCACTTGAAGCAAATGATTTTAACGCTTCAATTAAGTATCTTGAGCTAAATGCAATTTGCATAGATGTTCCAACAACTCTACCATTTGGAGTAATTTCTTCTAAAGCGTCCCCTACTTCAGGGTTAGTTGAAGAAATTTCAACAACGTGATCTGGTCTTAGTGTTAATTTAATAATGTTGTAGTTAGTATCTCTATCTCTTGGTGATAGAAGTGATACTCTTTCAACAGCAGCTAATAATTCTTCTTTATTAAACGGAATTACAACTGGAAAATCTGTTGGAACAATTCTAGATGTATCAGGATATTTACCTTCAAGTAATCTAGTTTGGAACATGATATTAGGGAATTTAAATAAAACCTTATTAGGGTTTACATAAATTTCTACATTTTCACTAACTAAGTCTAAGATTTTTGATAATTCTTCTAGTGATTTTCTAGGAATAACAAAGTTAAATGGTTCAATTTTATCTCTTATTTTAATTTCTTTTTTACTTAGTCTGTAACTATCAGTTGCAGTAATAAATAATTGACCAGCATCATGTAAGAAGTTAACTCCTGTTAAAATAGGTCTTTTTTCAGTATTAGCTGCAGCATAGTTGGTTTCTTTAATGATTGTTTTGATAATTTCTGAATCTAGTACAAGTGGTTGTTTTAAATCTAAGAAATCAACTTCTGGATAATCTAAAACATCTGGAAGATTTAATTTAAAATCTGATCTTTCAGCTTTAATAACAACAGTTCTATCTTCAACAACAGCAAATTCAATAACTGTAGCTTCTAATTTTCTAATGATTTCAATTAAAAAACGTCCAGGAATTGCAGCTTTACCTGTTTGTTTTACTTTAAGTGATTTATCTTCAATAGTTAACTCAATAGCTAAGTCACTATTGCTTGCTGTTAAAATTAAATGATCTTCATTAACTACAAATTTAATAGCATTTAATATTGGAAGAGGTGTTTTATTAGGTAATCCTCTTTGGATTACAAGTAAGTTATCTAATAATACATTTCGATTAATTGAAAAAATCATAATTCTCGGCTCCTTTTTTATTCTTTTAGTTTAAATAACAATAATTAGTTGTTGTGGGTTTGTGGATAAAATTATTTAAACGCTTTGCTACCTATTTATTATACCATATTTATCCCAATTTATAAACAGTAATTCTTTATTTTTCCACACCTAATTTTTTAGTAATATCATTGACTGCTTTTTTAAGAAGTATATCAGTTTCTAAATCTTCTTCAATACGGTTACACGCGTTAATTACTGAACTATGATCTCTGTTTCCAAACATTTCACCAATGGTGCTGTACGGAACATCATAGATTTTTCTAATTAAATACATCGCGATAAATCTTGGAAGTGAGTGTTGAGCTTTTCTACTTTTACCAACTAAGTCATCAACCGATACACTGTAAAAATCACTAACAACACTTTGAATTTTAATATAGTTATTTTGAGTGATAGAATCACTCGCTTTTTTAGAAGAGATTAAAGAATCCAAAGCTTCTTCAAATGATTTAACACTAAAGTCTAAATCATTGATCTTACAATACGTTAAAGCTCTTGATAAAGCCCCTTCTAGTTCTCTTACGTTAGATGTAAACATCCTAGCGATATACTCTAAACTCTCAATTGGAATATTATTATAATCATTTGGATCGTACGAGCTTTCCAGTTTAGATTTTAAGATTTTAACTCTTAATTCTTCATCAGGAGCTTGAATATCAATACTTAACCCCCATTGGAAACGGCTAATAATTCTATCTCTAAAATCTTTTAATTGATCAGCTGGTTTATCACTAGTTACTACAATTTGTTTATTAGAGTTATATAATAACTCAAACACTTTAAAAAACTCATCTTGAGATTTTAATGCACGACTCATCATTTGAATATCGTCAATTAATAAAACATCAATACTACGATATTTTTCATAAAAAGCATCCATGTTTCTAAATTGAGGATCTCTAGTGTAATCTTCAATAAAATCACTAGCGCGAGCGTATAAAACTTTTTTATTTATATCTTTTTCAACAATGTAGTTACCAATAGCTTGCATTAAGTGTGTTTTTCCAAGCCCAACATCACCAAATATATATAAAGGGTTATGAGCTGTACCTGGTTGTTCTGCAGTAATCATTGCAACTTTAACCGCAAAATTGTTAGAAGGACCAACAACGAAAGAATTAAAAGTATAATTTCTATTTAAATTAGTATTTTCATAGTTAACGCCAAATGAATATTCTGGCTTTGGTGATGCTAGTCCAGGAACCTCACTTGGATCAGTGATAAAAATAAAATCAATTGGCTCCGTGTGATATTTTTTCGCCAAAGAATTGATTTTCATTAAGTGGACATCATTTATTCTTCTTTTGGTCCATTCATTCTCAACGATAATGTATATATGATTGTTTTGATATTTGTAAATTTCGTTTAAATTGCCAAAATAATCATCATAGGTCTCCTGAGTATAAATAGATTGAAGTTCCCCTAATATTTGTTGCCATAATTTTTCGTAGATTTCCATGATAATTCTGTCCCCTTTTCGCTAAAATTTTTAAAGTAATTTGTCTATTATGATTCTACCATATTTACGTAGTAAAACTATCCACAACAATTGTGGATTATTGTGGATAATTTTTAAAACAAAAGCTAATAATCCACAAAAAAAATGTGGATAAAATTCCCTTTTAACGTGATTATTAGCGTGTTTTATTTTATCAACAACAATTACAATTGTTTACAAAATGTTTACAATTTATACACAATTTTAATAACAAAATTTTATGTAACTCTAATTTATAATAAAAATATAAATAATAACTTCGTGGCTTTGTAAAGGTAAAAGATTTAAAATAAAATTTATAATTAAAAATAATATAAATAAAAAAATATGTTATTTTTTACAAGACTATATTTATTAAAAATCATATATGATATAATTTGTATATGAAGGTTAACTTCAAAAAGAGGTGATAATGTGGATTATAATTCTTATTCTCAAGATATAATTTATGAACCGCTAAAAGAATACGATATGGTTTTAAGAGATATGCATAATCAAAATGTTACTAAATATTTTGAAAATTTAACTCTTAAATCTGAAGTTAATACCGAACTAAATAAATTAACAGTAAAAGAGATTAGATCACTTGAACAAATAATGGCTGATTCTAAGAAAAAGTTAGGACGCTGGAGGATATTTAAAGGATTTCTAATCGTTCTAGCAATTATCTTAGTAATTGTTTCAATTTATTTATTCACACAATCTCCAACAACCACTACAATTATAGTTGGAATTGGGTTAATCTTAGTAGCAATTGGTTCAATAGTATTAGTATTTAAAAAAGCTAATCCAAGAATTAAAGTTTTAAAAGAAGAAACTGATGCTCTTCAAAATAAAATAAATCTAAAATACCAAGAAGCTTGGGCCCAAATGGGACCACTTAATAGTTTATTTAAACTTGAAACAGCAGCTGAATTATTTCAAAAAACATTACCTTTAATTAAAATTGATAAATTTTTTGATAGTAGAAGATTAGAATATCTGACAAAAAAATTTGGATTATATAAAGATACTAGTATTGATAGATCAACTTTATATGTTCAATCAGGAGAAATTAACGGTAACCCATTTTTCATAAGTGATAACTTGTATCATGAACTAGGAACTAAAGATTATACCGGATCGATTGTTATTCACTGGACAACAACAGGTACTGACTCAAAAGGAAGAACGGTAACAAGACACCACTCACAAACCTTAACTGCAACCATTACTAGACCTTGTCCATATTATGCAACTCAACCATTTTTAGTTTATGGTAATGAGGCAGCTCCAGATTTAATTTTTTCACGTGACGACTCAGATGCAGAAAAGATGAGTGAAAAAGAAATTGAACGTCACGTTAAAAAAGAAATCAAAAGACTTAAAAAAGAAACAGCTAAAGATCCAGATGCAATTACTATTATTGGTAATTATGAATTTGAGGTATTATGGAGAGCTCATAATAGAAATAATGAAGTTCAATTTAGATTATTATTTACCGCTTTGGCTCAACAACAATTACTAGCGTTAATGAAGGATAAAAAAATAGCGTTTGGTGATGATTTCAACTTTGTTAAAGAAAAAATGATCAACGTCGTTTATCCAGAACATTTGAAAAGATTTAATTTTAATATAGAACCTTCATATTTTCATAGTTATGATTATGAAGAAATTAAGACTAAATTTATTAACTATCAAAACAATTATTTCAAGCATATGTATTTCACATTTGCACCAATATTATCAATTCCACTATATCAACATCAAAAACCACATGAATATATCTATAGTGGATTATATGATTCATATGCCTCATTTTATGAACACGAACAAATTGTTAATAAAATGGGAGAAGATCACTTCAAACACCCGTTATCAGGAACAAGAAACATATTAAAAACATCTACAGTCAAAAGCGGAAACTATTGTGATTACGTAACAGTAACAGCTTATGGATATGAAACTGTTCCAAGAGTTGAATATGTAACAAAAATGGGTAGAGACGGAAGACTCCACACCATTCCAGTTCACTGGATAGAATATATACCAGTTCAACAAGATACCGATATTGAAGTAAATGTTCCAAAAGAGGAAGAACAAGAAACATATCGCGAAAAATTCGAAAAAATGTTTACTGATTTAAAAAACCGCGATATTAATGAAGAATCTATATTTAGACTATCAACATTCTTAGTGTTATTAAAAGATAAAAAAGAAACGGAGGAAAATAATAATGGCTAATGAATTAGACGAATTACAAGGAACTATTAACGAACAGGGTAGAGATGTTAACGTAATAGAAAAACAAATTCCAGTTAAGGTTGGAGTTGGATCTACAGTATTTGAAATAATGTTATGGGTTTTAGGAATTATCCCAGGCTTAATTTTCTTATGGAGAAAAATTGTAGCTAGAAGAGAACTTTCTCAATTACAACAAAAAATCCAACACAGTGCTTCACAAATCGACAACTATCTAGAACAAAGAGTTCAAATTTTACAAAATGTTGTCGGTATTGTTGAAAAATCAGTTGCTCTTGACAAAGAAGTTATGACTTCAGTTGCAGCTTTCCGTTCAGGTGTTCGTCCTGGAGACGATAACCGTAACGAAGTTTCTGGTAAACTTGATCAAGCAATGAATTCAATTAATGTTGCATTTGAAGCTTATCCAGATCTAAAAGCGCACCGCTCTTTAGCTGATGCTATGCAACAAAACAGCTATTTACAAAGAGAAATTACTGCTGCTAGAGAAGTTTACAATGACACTGTTTTAAGATGGAACCAAGATATTTTCCACTGGCCAGCTAAAATGATTGTAGCAGCTAGAGCTGGATATACTACTAGAATTCCATTTACTGCATCAAGAGAAGTAAAAGAACAAGCTAGACAAAAATTCTTTTAATTAAAAACATTATCAAAAAAGAGCGCCGAGCGCTCTTTTCTTTTTACAAAACATATTAATAAATATGTTAAACTATTTATGGTGAATGATATGAATGATAAACCAAGATTTTTAGATGTTTTTGAGATAATATGTATTGGATTAATTTTTTCATTTATCCCATATCGCCTGTTTATTGATAATGAAACTCTTATTTATATACTAGCGATAATAACTAGTTTAATCGGTGTTATTATTGTAATAATGTTAATTAAAAAAAGAAACTTTATCGAAAATAAAGAAACGCCAATAATTAAACCATGGTACTATCTTCCACTATTAATATTATGTGTTTCTAATTATTTTGTTTTATTATTTCAAAAAGATATTGAAACATCAAATATTAATACTAAAATGTTTATTCTAAAAACTATATTAACTGTAATTATAGTTATACTAGAAGAAATATTATTTAGATATTTACTGATGAACAGTTTAAAGAAAAAATACTCGCTAAATAAAACAATTATCTATGGGGCGTTAATATTTGGAGGATTTCATATATTAAACGTTTCATCACTTTCATCAATTCCATATATCTTAATACAATGCGTTTATACTGCTTTTTTAGGGTTAATCTTAGGGTTTATTTATATGACTTCGAAAAACGTAATCTATCCAATAATACTCCATTTATTATTTAATATATTAAATGGTAATTTAATATCAGAATTATTTAATATTAGATGGGATCTTTCATTTTATTTAGTTAATGGCGTTATTGGTGTTTTAATATTAGTGTATTTGTTTATAATTCAAAAAATAGTGATAAAGGAGAATACAAATTATGTTACCGAAAATATGGATTATTGATTCTTATTCATTAATGATGTTTCTAGGAATCATTGGAGCATTTCTTTTATTCTACTTATATAATAAAAATAAGACGGATATTAAATATATATTGGATGTATTATTAGTAGCCTGTTTTGCGATTGGTTTTGGTTTAGGAGGAGCGTTATTATTGCAAATACTTTTTGATTTAATAAAAGGTGATCAAGAACTAACTTGGTCAATGACATTTTATGGTGGGTTAGCTTTTGGAGTTGCTTCATTTTTATTGATATATAAATACTTTATTGTAAAAAGACATCCTGAAACTAATATAATTAAAAATGTTTATATAATTGCGCCAGCTTCAATAACGATAGCTCACGGAATCGGAAGAATTGGTTGTTTTCTTGCAGGATGTTGTTACGGAATTGAAACGGATTCGTTTCTTGGGGTAAAATTTCCTGGAATGACTAATCCTGTTTATCCTACACAATTATTTGAAGCGGCATTTTTAATAATATTATCATTTATATTATTTCTAATCGCTTATAAAAAAGAAAAAACAATCACGATGCCTATTTATTTAATATCTTACGGAGTATTTAGATTTCTAATTGAGTTTATTAGAGGCGATGAAAGAGGTGGAACGATCTTATCAATGTCACCCGCTCAATTTATATCAATAGCGGTTGTAATGATTGGAATTATTTTGATATTTAAAATTAAGGAAACAAAAGAAGTATAAATATCATAAAAATATAAAAAGAGTAGACTTTTATAAAAATCGTCTACTTTTTTTTGCAATTAAAAAATAATAGTTGTATAATTAGTATGAAAGGTATAACAAGTATAACGGAGGTTAAAAAATGAAAAACAATTTAGAAGGAAAATTAATGGGTGTTGCTAAGGTTGGAGAAAAAGGTCAAATCGTAATACCTAAAGATATGAGAGAGATGTTCAATATTAAACCAGGGGATACATTGATGTTATTTGCTGATATTGAAAGAGGAATTGCGGTAATGTCTAATGAGGACTATGTAAAAATGGCACAAATGATTTTTGATGCACAAAAGGAAAAATTTGAGGAATGATAAATGAATGCAATTGAAATTAGGAAATTAAGTAAACACTATAACGAAAGAGTTGCAGTTAATAGTCTGTCTTTAACTATAAAAAAAGGAGAGTTATTGGCTTTACTAGGATTTAATGGAGCAGGAAAATCAACTACAATTAAGATGCTATCTGGTTTAGTTCAACCAACATCAGGTGATGCAATAATCTTAAATAAAAGTTTAATGAATGAAATTGATGAAATAAAAAAAGACTTAAATATTTCACCGCAAGAAACCGCGATTGCTCCTAATTTAACGGTATTTGAAAATTTAGTATTTATTGCGGAAATTTATGGCTTTAAAAATGAAGAAGCTAAAGAAAAAGCAATAAATATGATTGAAAAATTTGGGTTGACTGATCGAAAAAAAGATAAAGCTAAAAAATTATCGGGGGGATTAAAAAGAAGACTAAGTATTGCTATGGCTTTAATTTCAGAACCCAAAATAGTTTTTTTAGATGAACCAACTTTAGGATTAGATGTTAGAGCCAGGAGAGAATTATGGCATATTATTAAAAGTTTAAAAGGAAAAGTGACTATAATTTTGACAACACATTATTTAGATGAAGTAGAAGCATTAGCAGATAGTATAGCTATCATTGATAAAGGAGAATTAAAAATTAAAGGAACATTAAGTGAACTTCAAGAACAAACTAAATTAGAAAAACTTGAAGATATTTTCTTAAGTTTCACTGAAGGGGATCCAATATTATGAAAACGATAGTATATTCGAAAAGAAATTTCAAAGAATTATTAAATGATCCAATTAACTTGGCGTTTACCATTGGTCTTCCTGTATTTTTAATTATATTTATGGTTATTTTCAATAAAAGCTTACAATTCAATGAATCATTTAACGTTGAAAATTTTGTTCCCTCAACAATCATATTTAGCTTTACTTTTTTAACGATGTTTTCAGGAATGTTAATTGCTAAAGATAGAACAAGTGAATTTTTATCTAGAATGTATGTCTCACCTTTAAAGGCTCATAATTACATTTTAGGATATGCGCTTCCGATGTTAGTTGTAGCGTTTATACAAATATTAATTCTATATGCAATTGGATTTATTTTAGGTTTAAATTTTACACTAAATATTTTAGCTAGTATTCCATTTTTACTACTAATATCATTAATTTTTATTGGATTAGGATTAGTTTTTGGAAGTTTGTTAAAAGACTCAGTTGTAGGCGGGGTTTCATCTATCATTATTCAAGTAGTAGCATTTACTAGTGGTATGTGGTTTAGTCTTGACTTAATAGGCGGAGCTTTTAAAATTATTTCGTATATACTACCTTTTTCCCACAGCGTAGATTTAGTAAAAAGTATTGTATCAGGTAATTATAACGATATATTAGTTTCAACATTAGTAGTTTTAGCATATACATTAATAACGGTAATTTTATCAATTATAATTTTTAAAAAGAAGATGAAGCAATAAAAAAAGGACCGAGGTCCTTTTTTATTAATATAAACATTAAGAATTAAACATAACTTTTTCTGAATTAAACATTTTAGTTAATGCAAACACACCCACAGCAACTGCAGCTAAATTAACTAAAATAGTTACTATTAAATTAACAATATTTACTTCTAATGATAAAATAGCTGATATAACTTGAGTTGAGTTGTAGATTGGGATTAAGTGAGAAGCAACACTTTTTGAACTAATCCCGGTCATTGAAGTGACTCCAATCATTATATTTAAGATTGATAAAATTCCAGAATAAGAGTTAGCTTCTTTAACACTCTTAGCAAATGCTGAAACAATAGAGATTAATACTACATAAACTAAAGTAGTGCCAATAATTACTAACAACAACAATAAGTATTCACCAACACCATAAATTGATAAATCTAAGTTGATTCCTGCCATTAATTTAGGGAGTGATGCCATTAACCCTATAAAGCTAGAAGCGGCGCCAATTAACGCTAAAATACCTAAGGCAATAATTTTTCCAAATGCTAGTTCGGTACGTTTAATAGGAGTTGCTAAGATGGTCGCAATGGTTCCTCTTTCTTTTTCACCGGCAATTGATTCAACAGAGATACTCATAGCACCAGTAAATAAGAAGGTAATTAATAAGAACGGAACTAACATAGTAATAATTTCAATTGTCATTGATTCTTTAGTGATTAAATCAAATTGTTCATCCCCGACATTAACTCTGAACTTTTCTGAAATAGTTTCTTGAAAAGTTGAAAGGCAAGATAAATAGATGTTGTACATTTGAGATGATT
Source organism: Acholeplasmataceae bacterium (assembly GCA_012837585.1). Taxonomy (GTDB): domain Bacteria; phylum Bacillota_I; class Bacilli_A; order Acholeplasmatales; family Acholeplasmataceae; genus DUQW01. Next base: position 9,214 of record DUQW01000012.1, on the reverse strand, counting down.
CAACTTTCGATGAGTTGTAATAAATTTTTACTACTGGAGAATTTCCACTTCCTTGGACACTTGGATCATAATTAAGTGAGTCTAAATAGAAATTATCAGGATATACAACATATATATCAAGTTTCTTTTCTTTAATATCATTAAAATATTCATTATTTATATCATCAAGGTATGTAATATTTGAAGTTTCTGGTGTTAAAAAACCAAAATATGGATCTAAGTTATTATCATAATTGACAATAACAATTTCATATTTATAATCTTCAGCAACAGTTGATTGTTTTTCTATAAATTCACCCATAACTGAGTAAATGAGGAAGATAATAAGACCAGGTAAGATTAATGAAAGAAGCATTCTTCTATCAGTAAAAAATCTACGTAATTCTTTCTTAATAATGGTTAATACATTTTTCATAGATTGTTACCTCCATGGGTTGAATAAAGCTCAAAGAAGTAATCTTCTAGGGATTTATCTTTAGTCATATTCGCTAAAAGGTCATCGGCCACCATCTTACCTTCAATGATAATACCGACACGGTCACATAACTTTTCTACAAGTGAAAAGATATGAGTTGATAAGATGATTGTTTTACCGAGATTTTTTAATTCAAGTAAAAAATCAGTTACCGTTTTTGCAGTAATAACATCTAATCCATTAGTTGGTTCATCAAAGATAATAATTTCTGGATCATGAACAATTGAAATTACCAGTGAAACTTTTTGTTTCATACCTGTTGATAAGTTGGCAATCTTTACTTCTTTAAATTCTTCAATTCCGAACTTATTAAATAAATGATCTTTTCTTTCTTTTATTACATGTGGCTCAACGTTTTGTAATGCACCGAAAAAATCAAATAAATAATTAGGTGTGAAATGGGATTCTAGTTTCAAATCACTAGTTAAAAAGCCGATTCGATTTCTAACTTCAGTTGGATTTTTGGTAATTGAGAACCCATCAACAAATGCATCACCTGAATTCGGTTTAATTAATGTTGATAACATTCTTAAAGTAGTGGTTTTACCAGCGCCATTCGGACCAAGCAATCCGTAAATTTCCCCTCTTTTAGTAGTAAATGAGAGATTGTTAACGGCAACTTTAACTTTTAAGTTTGTTTTTTCTATGCGTTGTTGTTTTTTTGATAGATTGAAAGTTTTAGTTAAATTTTGTACAACTAGTAAATCTTGCATTAAAAATTCCTCCTTTTTATAACAATAATATAATACTTCAAAAAAAAACAATAATTCTAATTTTTGTTGTAAAAGAGTAGTAAAAAAGTATAAATGAGTCAAATAATGAGTAAAATCGGTAAATCTAAAAGGAAAATCCCATAATATCACACTAAACACATAATAATTGACAATATAAATGGGATTTCCTTTTAGAGATTTATAATTATAATTATAAGTAAAAATAATAATAGTTGAAACATTTAATTTAATTTGTTATACTTGATAAGCATGGATTCGCACGAAAGGCGGTTTTAATATGAAAAGAACTTATCAACCAAGTAAAACAAAGCGTAGAAAGACCCACGGATTTAGAGCAAGAATGGCAACTGCAAGTGGAAGAGCAGTTCTAGCTGCTAGACGTAAAAAAGGTCGCGCGAGATTAACAGTCTCTGACGAATAAAAATTAAATAATATATAAAAATATTTTGAAAACCTGAACTACCTGAAAAATTATTTTAATCTTTTTAGGTAGTTTTATTTTTACTTAAGATGCAAAAAAAATTTAGAATTAAAAAAACAAGCGAAATCGATGCAATATTTAATCAAAAGAAAAGAGTAAATGGTAAGTATTTTAATATTTTTTACCAGTTATCTGAAAATGACTCATTTCGTTTTGCCATTTCAATTGGTAAAAAATATGGAAATGCTGTTAAGAGAAATTTGATGAAAAGAAGAATTAGAGAAATTATTAGAAAGTCAAAAGATGTAATTAAACCTTTTGATTTTGTTGTAGTGGTTAAACCTAATTCTAATGATTTAGATTTTGAAACAATCAATTTAGAAATATTAAAACTCTTATCTAAAGCAAAAATTACGGAGGAAACTAAATGAAAAAAAGATTTTTAATGATATTCGCATTACTAGCACTATTAGTATTGGGATTATCAGGATGTGCTAAAAAACCAAAAGTAATCGCACTTATTGCTAGTGCACCAGATGAAGTTGTTACTGATGGAACATTTAACTTTAAAACGATGAAGGTGTTCCGTATTTATGACACCGGACAAGTTGAACAAGTAAAAGATGGCGATTATGCTTTTGAATTAAAAAGACCCGAAGGTGCCGCTTCAAGAGTTGAAGCTGGTATTCGTAATCTAGTTATTACAGATATGGTTTATAAAGATCCAAATGATAAAAATAAAAATATCCAAACTACAATTCAAGTAGTTGATAGAAGCCAAGCAACTGATCCAAACGGAATTAGAGAAGGTGATAGCTTCTTAGCATTCCAATTTAATGAAGTTATTGTCGGAGAAGGCAAACAAGCAGTTAAAACATACGCTTTTACTCACAAGTTAGGATATTCATTTTATAAAGATGAAATCAGCAAATATATGAAAGTGTTTAAAGTCACTAATGTTGGTAATCAAACAGTTCAACTTGATGTAACTAAAGAAGTTGCTGAAAGTTTAAAAAAGCGAGCAGACGATTTTGAAATTAGATACAAAACTGGAAGATTTGATGAATTAATTACCCACGGAACTGCTAAAGGATTAGTTCCGGTAATTGCTGTTGGTGGTGAAAAACCAATTCATGCTAAATCAGCTAACTGGTTTGACTATTTATTAGTTATTCCTGTTGGATTTATTATGCAATTATTCTCATTTGGTGGTATTTACGGATTAGGTATTATCTTTGCTACTATCATTATTAGAACATTAGCATGGCCAATTTATGCTAAAACTAACCAAATGTCAACAAAGATGGCTGAAGCTCAACCAGATTTACAACGTATTCAAGCTAAGTATCGCGGTAGAACAGATAAGGCTTCACAGCAACAAATGCAGATGGAAACGATGCAAATTTATAAGAAGCATAAAATTGGTATGGGAAGTATGTTTTTACCATTCTTACAAATGCCTATTTTCATCGCTATGTATCAAACTGTAACAAGAATTTTAGTTCCAGGAGGATATTGGGCAGCTAAAATTAGCAATACTAAATTCTTAGGAATTGAACTTTCAATTGGTTCACACTGGACATCTTATATTCTAGCTGGATTAGTTGGTGCAACAATGATTTTATTAACTTGGGTGTCTCAAAGAAAACCAAAACATTTAAAAAACACTACACAACATAAACAAGATGATCAAGCTCAACAAACTGCAAAAACAATGAAAATAGTTAGTTACGTAATGATTGTAATGATGGTAATTTTCGCATTTAGATCAAACGCGTTAGCATTATACTGGATCGTTGGTAACTTATTCTCATTAGGTCAATCATTAATTCATAAAGAAATTAGTAAAAGACAACATGAGAAGAAACAAGAAGACACCCTAGGGGGGATACTATGAAAAGAGTAGAAATCGAAGCTAAGACTGATCAAGAAGCCCTAAAGGAAGCGTCGAGAATATTAAATATCGCAGAAGATTATATTGATTTAGCAATCGTTAAAGAGAAAAAAAGTTTACTAGGTATTGGTAGTGTTACTACATATCTAGCAACACCTAATGTTAATTTAGTAACTGCGGGGAAAGAATATTTGGAAAAGATTTTATTAAACTTAGGAATTGAATGTAAAACTGAGTTTAGAACTCTTGATGGTGGCATGCAAATTTTCTACAATTTAGAAACTACCGAAAACTCATTATTAATTGGAAAAGACGGTAGAAACTTAAAAGCACTACAATTTGCGCTAAGAACATATTTATCTCAGTTTACTGATTCTAAAATAATTGTTAACCTTGATATCGGTGGGTACCACAGAAATCGTGTTAAACAATTAGAAATTCTAGCAACTAAAACAGCTAAAGAAGTTGCTAAAACTAAAATTGCAGTTAAATTAGATCCAATGAATTCTTATGAAAGAAGAATTATTCATACTAAATTAGCTGAATGGAAAGATGTAGAAACTATCTCTGAAGGCGAAGGCCAAGAGAGATCACTTATTATTAAGCCTAAAAAGAAATAATGAAGAAAGTATTAAATGTTTTACTAGTAATAATTATAGGAGCGATATTTTATAGTTTAGGTATTTCAGTATATGAAAATGCTAAAGTCGATAAAATGATTGCTGAATTTAAAAAAGCCGGAGTCTTAAACGAAGAAAAGTCAACCGAGACTAGAAAATATTACGAAGTAGAATCAAAAATACGTTTAGATGAAGAAACATATATAGAAATAAAAGATGAATTTTTTATGGGTAATATCGGAGATATTCTAGTAACTAGAGAATCACCATTTCCAAACCTTCCATTTATTCATCAATTCGTTTCATATTATTTTGGCGGGCATGCAGCAATGGTTACTGCTCCAGATGAGTTAACTGAAATTGCCGGATTTCCTGATAAAGGAGAATCTATTCCGCAATATGTTTTTCATCAAGTAAAATATGATGAAGAAGGAAATCCGAATCATAATTTTACTGGTGGCGTTTTACAAACACCTTCTAATTATTTTATTCGTAAATATAGTGATGGCACATATTATAGAAATAAATCTATTGGATTAAGAGTGAAATCAACTGCTGATGAAAGAAGAGAGGCTGTTGAATATATTAATGAGCTAAGAAGAAAAAACGTCATTTATAACTATATGTTCTGGTTAGATACTAAAGAAAAATACTATTGTACAGATTTAATGAGCAGAACTTATCAATCACTAGTTGATGAAAATGGCAAACAAAAGTTTAGCTTAAATGATGACGGATTTATTACATCAGTTAATGACTTAATTCTATCAAAAGATACAATGATTTCAACTTATTTCGAGGTTGATAAAAAAGGTGTCGAACACGTTTATTATTTAGTAAATAAAAAAATAAATTAATAAAAACCCCTAATTGAGGAATATAACCTTAATTAGGGGTTTTTATTAATAAATAACGGTTTACAAACTGGTTTACAATAGCTATTTACAAGGTTTACAAACTGGTTTATAATAAATGTGAAGGTGGTGCTGTTATGGAAAAATATAAAAATATATTATTAAAGTCGATTAATGACGAGATTTATTATGATAATGAAGATTTAAGGGTTAATAAAAAGTAGGGCATATTATTGACTAGAAAAGAAATGAATGAATATCTTTCTTTTTAAGAAAACTTTATGCACGAGTCAAAAGTAGAACTATCTTTAAAAACCTTTAACTCTAAGAATATTTATTTTAAACGATCAAATAATCAAGTTTAAATTTGTGGAGGTATAAAATGGTAAATTACAAAAATAATTTAATTAGTGTAACAAACTCAATGTTGAAACACTACAATGTCAAACCTCATCACAATACATTACCGCTTCTTGATGAGATTTTGAAGCGGAACTATAAACATGTAATTGTGATGCTACTTGACGGTTTAGGGATAAACGTTTTAAGCACATTTGATGAAAACTCGATTTTTCATAAACATAAAAGATTAGAATTATCTGCTGTTTTTCCTCCAACAACAGTAGCAGCAACCAACGCTTTTTTATCAGGTAAAACTCCAATAGAAACTGGTTTTTTAGGATGGTCTCAATATAACTCCTTTGAAGATGTTACTGATGAAATATTTACGCGTACAGATTTTTTCACTGGAGAAAAATTAGAAAAGAATTTATACGATCATATGTATCCAAACACTTTTACTAAACAAGCTAAAGCTGTCAACCACGATTTATATATTGAAGAATTATATCCCGCACCAATTCATGGAAGTACATATGAGTCATTTGATGTTATGCTTCAAAGACTATTAGAAATTACAAAAGGTAAAAATAGTTTATGTTATTGTTATTACACAGAACCTGACTCAACAATTCATATGAATGGGCTTCGTAGCGAAAAGACAAAAAAGACCCTTCAAGAATTAAATAATAAAATTACCAGTTTTTCTAACCAATTATCTAAAGACACACTACTTATCATAGTTGCAGATCACGGAATTATAGATATTGAGTATGTATATCTAGATGATTGCGAAGAAATATATCAAACATTCAGAAGAATGCCAAGTATTGAATCAAGAGCCCAAACCTTTTTTATTAAAGAAAATGAAAAAGAAAGATTTGAAAAATTATTTAATAAACATTTTCAACCAGGATTTAAACTTCTTACAAAAGAAGAGGTAATTAATAGTAATATCTTTGGATATGGCAACAAACACCCACTAATCGATACATTTCTAGGTGATTATTTAGCTATATCAATTTCAAATAAAGCTATCGGTTTTTCCAAAGAAACAAGTCCATTTAAAGCACATCATGCCGGATATACAAAAGATGAATTGATAGTTCCTTTAATAATATTTGATTAATAACTAAAAAGAGAATACGAATTCTCTTTTTTTTATAATTTTAAGTATAATGACCAAGCTCATTATAATCTAACTTATTTTACTAGTAAAATATGTTATAATTAATATATGTTATAAATCTTGTAATATAAAAATGAAGGAAGATATATATGAAAACAATAATTAATTTAAAAAGAAAAATTGAAGAAGTAGCAGGAAAACAAGTTAATATTAAAGGTTGGGTTCGTTCAAATAGAGCTCAAAAAGAATTTGGTTTCTTACAAGTAAATGATGGAACTACTTTGAATCATATTCAAATTGTTTATGATGATCAATTAGATAATTTTAAAGAAATTCAAAAAATTGGTGTAGGTAGTTCAGTAGACATTACCGGTGAGGTGGTCCTAACCCCTGATCGCCCGCAACCATTTGAAATTAAAGCTAGCGAAGTAATTTTAATTTGTGAAGCTGGAGAAGATTATCCAATTCAACCAAAAAGACATTCAAGAGAGTTCTTACGTGAAGTAGCTCACTTACGTCCTAGAACTAACTTATTTAACGCTGTCTTTAGAACTCGTTCAGTTATGGCTCACGCAATTCACGAGTTTTTTCAAAATCAAGATTTCGTGTATGTACATACTCCAATTTTAACTGGAAACGATGGTGAAGGTGCTGGTGAAATGTTTACAGTTACAACGTTAAAAGAGTTTAAGAAAAACGAAGATTTCGCAAAAGATTTTTTCCAAAGACAAGTGTTCTTAACTGTTACTGGACAACTACATGCTGAAGCATACGCGCAAGCATTTAGAAACGTTTATACATTTGGCCCAACATTTAGAGCTGAAAATTCAAATACTCCAAAACACGGATCCGAGTTTTGGATGATTGAACCTGAAATGGCATTTACTGATTTAAATCAGTTAATGAATGTTGCTGAAGCTATGGTTAAACACCTAGTTCAAACACTTTTTAATAAACTTCCTGATGAATTAGAACTATTTGATAAATTCGTTGAAAAAGGGTTGAAAGAAAGACTGCAAGTAGTCTTAGAAAAGCCGTTTTACAGAATCACACACGCTGAAGCAATTGACATTTTATTAGAGGCAAAAACAAAGTTTGAGTTTGCACCGAAGCACGGAGAAGACTTAAGAACCGAACACGAAAAATATTTAACAGAAGTACATTTCGATGCCCCAGTATTTGTTACAAACTGGCCTAAAGATATCAAAGCTTTCTACATGAGACAAAATGATGATGGTAAAACCGTTAGAGCAATGGATTTATTAGTTGCTAAGAGCGGCGAGTTAATTGGTGGATCTCAAAGAGAAGAAAGATTTGATTTATTAACTAAGAGAATGAAGGAATTAAATATGCATTCAGAGGCAATTGAATGGTATATTAATTTAAGAAAATACGGAGGAACTACAAGTTCGGGATTCGGTCTAGGATTTGAACGTTTAATTATGTTTGTTACTGGTGTAGAAAACATTAGAGACGTAATTCCTTTCCCTAGAACTCCAAGAAACTGTGATTTCTAATTTTAATTAATGAAAAAAATACTAACATTTATTTTATTGCTTGTTGCAGTATTAACATCACCTCAAATAAAAGCTAATGAAAACACTCAACTTACTAAGTGGAGTGTTTTTATACGTGATGTAATGGCATCAAGTGTTAGTATAACTGCACATACAAACGATACTCACAACCATGAAGAATATAAAACTAAATTAGATAGTATATATCGATTGTATAACTATTTATCTTACAGTAAACAAAATGAATTAACTGCTGATGAACTTGATTCTTTAGAATTTGGTAAGACACTTACAAATATTAAAACTAATATTGATGATTTAAACAACAACGTTGGTGTTGAAATGCAAATTAGTAAAGAGTTATATGATATGTTATTGCAAGCTGAAGAAATTAGAGTTTCTTCTAATGGTTATTTTGATTACTCTATAGGTCACATTATTGATGTGTGGAAATCAGCTATTAGAAAATACGATAAAAAAGAAATTCCAGAATCGGAGTTTAAGTCGATAATTGAAGAAGTAACTAGTATTGAAATAGTTGATAATCCAATTACTTTAAGAAGTTCAAAAAGCAACTATTTCGTTACAGTTAATCCGGGAGCTAAATTAGATTTAGGAGCATTTGCTAAAGGATATGCAACTCAAAAAGCTATTGATTACCTAAAATCAAAAGGGGTTGAATATTATTACATCAATGCCGGAACATCTTCGATTGCAGCCGGTAAAAATCCTGATTATCCAACATATTCAATTGGGCTAAGAGAACCTGTTTTAGAAAGAAATATTTATGGTGTTGTAAAAATAGTTGATTCAACTATTACAACAAGTGGTGATTACGAACAATATTTTACATATAAAGGTGCAAGGTTCCACCATATCATTTCACCTAAAACTAAAGTTCCTAGTTCTAATTATCATGTGCTTTCAATAATTGGCCAAGATGCTGGATTAATGGATGCGGCATCTACGGCACTATTTTCAATGAATATGGAAGAAGCGGAAGCATATTTAAATAAAATTAACGCTGAAGCAGTTTTCTATGAAGCTGGGACACACGATCCAGAAAGTCCTCAAATTAAAAGCTTTAGTGATAAAGTAAATCTATCTAGTTTAATTGATCCAGCACCTAAAAAAGGTGTCGGAAGATATTTAGTATTAGGAATTACTATAATAGTATCTGCAACAATAATTTATTTCGCTGTAAGTTATTTTATTAAAACTAAAGATCAAG
>DUQW01000080.1 GCA_012837585.1 Acholeplasmataceae bacterium | reverse complement strand
TGATTTTCACATTAATAAATAACAAATTAAAATATATGATAAAATATAAATAATGAGGGGAGTAGTTTACCTAAATTAATCGTCAGCACGGCACTATCGCCCGGTTAATTTCAAGCCTCGCTTGTAACAAGACCTCAAAGACTTGTTTTGAGGTTTTTATTTTGAAATAAAGGAGAGATGCATATGAAATACCATCAAATGAGTACCCAAGAGTTAGTTGATCACTTTAAAACCGATCCTAAATTAGGACTAACTCAAAAAGAAGCTAATGAGAGGCTTGCGAAAAATGGTAAAAACGAATTAGAAAAACCAAAGAAAAGACATATAATCTTAAAATTTTTTGACCAACTTAAAGATTTTATGATCTTAATTTTATTTATCGCAGCACTATTAAGCTTTATTACTGCTGATTATGCTGAAGGGGCATTAGTTATCGCAATTATTTTAATTAACGCAATTTTAGGAGTTGTTCAAGAGTCTAAAGCGGAAAAAGCGTTAGAATCAATTCAAAAAATGTCTTCTCCTCACGCTACTGTCATCCGTGACGGAATTGAGATTGTGATTGACGTTTCAGAATTAGTTGTTGGGGATATCGTATTAATTGAAGCTGGCGACTATATTCCAGCTGATTTACGGATTATTGAATCCGTTAACTTAAAAATTGATGAAGCAATTTTAACTGGTGAAGCTGTCCCAGTTGATAAAAAAGCGGGTATTATTCCAACTTTGGAAGTTGCCTTAGGTGATAGAATCAACTCGGGATATATGTCAACGGTAGCGACATATGGTCGCGGCGTTGGATTAATTACTGGAACTGGTATGGATACTGAAATTGGTCATATCGCAACGATGATTTCAGCTGCGAAAACTGATCAAACTCCACTTCAACAATCAATTTCTAAATTAGGTAAAACTTTAGCGATTATTGCCGTTATTATTACTCTTGTTATTTTCGGAATTAATATTGCTGAACACTACTACTTTGACGGTGGTAATATTGGTTGGGAAGTATGGCAAAAATCATTTATGTCTTCTGTTGCCTTAGCGGTAGCAGCAATCCCAGAAGGATTACCTGCAATCATTACCATTGTATTAGCCTTAGGTATGCAAAATTTAGCTAGAGAAAAAGCGATTATGAAGAGCTTGCCAGCGGTAGAAACCTTAGGTTCTACTTCAGTTATTTGTAGTGATAAAACTGGTACTCTTACTCAAAACGTAATGACTGTTACTAAAGTATATTCAAATGGTGAAATTATTAATATTAATGATGAAACTAAAGTTGATGATAACTTATTAAAATTATTAACATATGGTGTTTTATGTAATGATACTAAAGTTAATTTAGATGAAGAAAATAAATTTGATAAAATAGGTGATCCTACTGAAGTTGCCTTTATTGATTTAGCGATTGTGCTAAATCAAAATCCAATTGAAATATTTGCTGGAAACCCTAGAATTTACGAACTTCCATTTGACTCTGAACGTAAATTAATGACTACTGTTCATGATTTTAATGGTAAACGTTATGCGGTTATTAAAGGTGCTCCTGATGTAATGTTACGACGCTCGATTGAAACTTCTAAATCAATTAAACAATATGAAGAAGCTAACTTAATAATGACTAGTGAAGCCTTAAGAGTATTAGCAGTAGGTTATAAAGAAATTGATGCGTCACTTCCACTTGACAAATTAACTCATGATTACTTAGAAAACAAAATTAGTTTAATCGGTCTTGTGGGAATGATTGACCCACCAAGACCTGAAGTAAAAGATGCAATTAAAGTTGCTAATAGAGCCGGAATAGACGTAATTATGATTACTGGTGATCATAAAAATACAGCTATGGCGATTGCTAAAGAATTAAATATTATTAAATCAAGTGAAGATATGGCTTTATCTGGTCTAGAATTAGATAAATTATCAGATGAAGAGTTTAAAAAACTTCTTCCACATGTTAAAGTATATGCTCGTGTAAGCCCAGAAAATAAAGTTAGAATTGTTGAAGTTTGGAAAGATCAGCATCGTATTGTCGCGATGACTGGAGACGGTGTTAACGATGCTCCAGCCTTAAAAACTGCCAATATTGGTATCGCGATGGGTATTACCGGTACTGAAGTATCAAAAGGTGCTGCTGATATGGTTTTAACCGATGATAACTTTACTACAATTGTTACTGCTGTTGAAGAGGGTAGAGGGATTTATGCTAACATTAAAAAGGCAATCCACTTCTTATTAAGTTGTAATATCGGTGAAATTGTTACTATCTTCTTAGGAACAATTTTAGGTGCACTTATTTTCTCAGGTGCAGTTACTACTCTAACTGCTGTTCAAATTTTATGGGTTAACTTAGTAACCGACTCATTAATGGCAATTGCTATTGGTCTTGAACCAAAAGAATCTGACATTATGGAAGATAAGCCAAGAGATTCAAGAAAATCATTTTTCGCTGACGGATTAGGACTCAAAATTGGTTGGCAAGGTATTATGTTAGGTTTACTTTCATTTGCTGCATTTGTTATCGGATTTTATATTTATCCAAATACCGAAGGTGCTACTGGTGAAGCGTTAAGAACGGCAAGACTAATGAACTCTTCCACTATGACATTTATGGTACTTGCTATCTCACAATTATTTCATGCGCTTAATGTTAAAAGTGAGAAAAAATCACTATTTAAAACTAAGTTCAATAAATACTTATTATGGGCATTTATCGCAAGCTTAGCACTACAACTTCTAACAATCGTATTCCCATTTACGAGAAATTTATTCGGACTTTCTAATTTAAACCTTGTAGAATGGTTAATTGTATTTGGATTATCAATAACTCCACTAGTAGTTGTAGAGACGCAAAAGTTTATATCAAATATGATTAATAAGAGAAAAAGAGCGGTTTAACGCTCTTTTTTTCATCTAAGTGTCAATGTGCATAAGCCATGTTCTGTGCCCTTTCGGGTGTGACCATTTATCTCTTCTTACGAAGCATCTCCGTCGCTTCTTATTCGCGCTTTGATGTGCCCCTACCAAAATTTGGGTTTCTAGTTTGCGGGGTTTACCCTTTTCACTCTAACCTCGCGGTTAGTATCGTCTCTGTGGCACTTTTCAGGCTTTAAACTACGTGAGTTTAAAGATCCGCCGTTACTAATAAATTAGTACCCTGAGTTATTGTTTCCTCAGGCACAATCACTACTAGCATCACAGCTAGTACTAGCATGGACTTTCCTAACTTTATAAAAAGCTCGGTCACCTTCCACTGACTACTGTAAAGATTATATCAAATATATTTATATATTTCAAATCGCAATAATTATAAATAATGTGAATCTATGGATTATTCATTATTTTTATAATTAAGATACGCGCTTTACTTCTTAGAAACATACTAATATGATATACTATTTATGAACAAAAAGTAATTGTCTATCAAAATATTTAGAATAAATTAGGAGGAATAAAATGGAACAAAACATTACAAGATTACCATTAATTGGAGATAAAGCTCCACAATTTCACGCACAAACTACTAACGGACCTGTAAACTTCCCAGAAGATTATAAAGGTCATTGGGTTGTATTATTTTCTCACCCTGCAGATTTTACACCAGTATGTACAACTGAATTCATTACTTTCGCTCAAAGAGAACACGAATTTGAAGCATTAAACACTAAATTAATTGGATTATCAGTTGACTCATTACACTCACACATCGCATGGTTAAAAAGTGTTGAAAATTTAACTTTCCGTAACTATAAAAACACTAAAGTTACATTCCCATTAATCGTTGATATTTCAATGAATGTTTCTAACTTATACGGAATGATTCACCCAAGCACAGGTAACACTACTTCAGCTGTTAGAGCGGTATTCATTATTGACCCAGAAGGAATTATTAGAACTATTTTATACTATCCATCATCAACTGGACGTAACTTTGATGAATTATTAAGAGTCATTAAAGCCCTACAAACAACTGATGAATTAGGTGTTGCTACTCCAGCTGACTGGGTACCAGGCGAACCAATGATCGTTCCACCAGCAGGTACAACTAAACACGCCGGTGAAAGAATGGCTGGCGTTAAAGAAAAAGTTGAAATGGAATGCCAAGACTGGTTCTTCTGCTTCAGAAAAAAATAATTTAACTAAAACCTAAAAGAAAAGCTCCGAAATCGGAGCTTTTTTCATATAATTATTTTTTTAATGCATCTTTTCTTGATAAGTCAATTCGACCTTTATCATCAATTCCAATACATTTAACTAGTATTTGATCACCTAATGATAAAACTGATTCTACTTTATCAATTCTTTCATGAGCAATTTTTGATATATGAACTAATCCTTCAGTTCCTGGCCATAGTTCAACAAACGCGCCGTATGCTTCAATTCTTTTAACTACTGCTTCATAGATTTGGCCAACTTCAACTTCTCTTACTAAATCTTCAATAACTTTTACCGTTGAGTTAATCCATTTTCTATCTTGGTGCATAATATAAACTCTACCGTCTTGTTCGATATCAATTTTAACATCGTTATTATCTTCAATAATTTGAGTAATAATCTTACCACCAGATCCAATAACGTCTTTAATCTTTTCAGGATTAATTCTAATCATGACTACTTTTGGTGCGTAGTCTGATAATTCTGGTCTAACTTCAGAAATAGTTGATACCATATGGTCTAAAATATGTAATCTACCTCCTTTAGCTGCCGCTAACGCTTCTCTTAAGATATCTTCATTAATACCAGAAATCTTAATATCCATTTGCAATGCAGTAATACCTTCAGTAGTTCCAGTAACTTTGAAATCCATATCGCCTAAATGATCTTCTAAACCTTGGATGTCAGACAAGATAATATATTTATCTCCTTCTTTAATTAAGCCCATTGCGATACCAGCAACTGGCGCTTTAATTGGAACCCCTGCAGCCATTAGTGACATAGTTCCAGAGCATACTGAAGCCATTGATGAAGAACCATTTGACTCTAAAATCTCTGATACCACTCTAATAGTGTATGGAAAATCATCTTCAGATGGAAGAACTTGTTCTAAAGCTCTACCAGCTAATGCTCCGTGACCAATTTCACGGCGACCAGGTGAACCATATCTTCCGGTTTCACCAACTGAAAATGGCGGGAAGTTATAGTGATAAATAAATCTTTTTGAGTCTTCTACACCTAAATCATCAATTAGTTGTTTTTCAGCTAGTGCACCTAATGTAACAACTCCTAGTGATTGAGTTTGTCCGCGAGTAAATAGTGCTGATCCGTGAGCTCTTGGTAAAATATCAACTCTTGATGAAAGTGGTCTAATTTCATTAGCTTTTCTACCATCAGGTCTTACTTTATCATGAGTAATTAATCTGCGGAATTCAACCGCGATAATATTTTCTAAGATTCCATCAATTGTCTTATGATATTTCAATTGATCCGCTTCCTTCATTGTTTCAAACTCTTGAGTTTCTTCATATTTTGAAAATACTTCATCTTTAACTGATTTTAAAGCTTCTTCTCTAGCTTTCTTTTCAAATGTTTGAAGAGCAACTGAAATCTTATCATACGCTAATTCGTTAATTTCTTTAACTAATTTAGGGTCAACTTCTTTAGGTACTACTTCTAATTTAACTGGTTTTAGTTCATTAATAATTTCTTCTTGGAATGCGATAATTTTCTTAATTTCTTCATGTCCAAATAAAATCGCTTCTAGCATTACCTCTTCAGATACTTCTTTAGCACCTGCTTCAACCATATTAATCGCTTCTTTAGTACCAGCAACAGTTAAATCAATTTCACTTAACGCTAATTCTTCTGGTGTTGGGTTAATAATTAATTTACCATCTACCCTACCAACTATTACTCCAGCAACTGGACCATCAAATGGTAAATTAGAAATACTTAATACAATACTTGAACCAATTAATGATGCCATTTCACTAGAAGCATTTTCATCACTTGATAAAACTGTGTTAACTACTTGTACATCATCATAAAATCCTTCAGGGAAAAGTGGTCTTAACGGACGGTCAATTAATCTTGAAGTTAATGTTTCATTTTCAGTAGGACGTCCTTCACGACGTAAAAATCCTCCAGGAATTTTACCCCCTGCATATAATCTTTCTTGATAGATAACCATTAACGGGAAAAAATCACGATCTTGTTCATCTTCTTTACTAGTAACTACTGATAATACAGTTGAGTCACCATAATAAATTAAAGCCGAACCTAGGGCTTGTTTGGCTATTTCGCCAATTTCAACACGAAATTCGCGATCGCCGATTTCTGTTTTAAAAACTTTTTTCATTATATAAAATCTCCTTCATTTTATATGTTCTTTTCTTAACATATCATTTCAATAATCTTGTATATTATACCACGATTTTGTAATATGTTCTTTTAATAAGATATTAAAAGATAAAAAAAGGACCAAAGTCCTTTTATTATCTTCTTAATCCTAATTTTTGAATTAATGCTTGGTATCTCTCAACATCATTATCACGTAAATAGCCAAGTAAGCTTCTACGGTGACCAATTTTCATGAATAAGCCTCTTTTTGAGTGAAAATCTTTTGGATGTACTTGTAAATGAGCATTTAACTCATTAATTTCATAAGTTAATAATGCTACTTGTACTTCTACAGATCCTGTGTCTTTTTCATCAAGTTGATACTCTTTAATGATTTGAGCTTTCAGTTCTTTTGTTAGTGCCATATATATTCTTCCTTTCTCGTTTAACTGAAGACAAGGCGGCATCCTATATCCTCGTTAACGTCCTTTAAAATTATAGCATATATCTAAAATATTGCAAATAATTTAAATTTTAATAAATTGATCTACGTTCAAAACGAAGACCGTAGCTCCACCAATTTCAACTTCAATTGGTAATGCGCTATAAGTACCAAACTCATTAATAATCGTATTTGGTACCATTTTTGTTCTCTTTTTACTATGTGCTTCAATGATTTCTAATACTTGTGGTACTTTTTCATCGTTAACCCCGATTAAAAAAGTTGAGTTTCTAGCTCTTAAAAAACCACCAGTAGTTGCTAATCTAGTAGCGAATAACTTTTCCTCTACTAACGCTTTTTGAACGCGATTAGCATCATCATTTGATACAATTGCGATAATCATTTTCATTAATATCACACTCCTACGTATATTTTAACATACTTAGTATGTTTTTGATAATTTTATTATCTCTTTTTTATCATTTTCCAATTGATTAATTAAATCGTCTTTTGAATTGAATTTTCTCTCTGGTCTTAACCATTTAATAAATTCAATTTTCACGGTTTCACCGTAAATAGATTTAGAAAAATTTATGATATGTACTTCCAACTTTTTCTCTTTTGTATAGTTAATAGTTGGATTATAACCAATATTAGCCATACCCAAATATTCTTTATTATCATAATATACCTTAACAAAATAAACACCATTTGGAGGTAATAAAACATTATCATAATCCAAATTAGCGGTTGGAAACCCTATCGTTCTTCCAATTTGATTACCCGAAATAACAACCGCTGAGATTAAATAATCATGATTTAATAACGTTCTAGCGGCTTCTAAATTACCATTTGAAATATAGTCTTTAATTAAAGTTGAAGATAGTAAAATATCTTCGTAATAAACATCATCAACAACATGTAATTCAAAATCTTTTGACAAATCAATAGGCTTACCTAAGCCTTTTTTACCAAATCTAAAATCACTACCTACTACTACTTTTTTAACGTTAATTCTTTTTAGAAAATCAATCATATCTTTTATTTCTAAATTAGAAAACTCTAAATTAAATTCAACCAAATAAATCACGTCAATTGGATATCTTTTTAACTCTTCTAATTTATCATCGATCGTATGAATTGTTTGAAACTGACCTTTAGTAAAAAACTGCATCGTATGAGGATTAAAACTCATAACTCCCTTTTGATAATTACTATCAAAAGTTTGAAGTTTATTAATTAAAGCTTGGTGACCCAAATGAACACCGTCAAAATTACCAATTGCAAGAGCAAGTGGCTTATCGTTTTTAATTTCATTATATTTTCCTTTAATTACTTTCATTATAAACTCCTAAAACATTATCTTAGGACGATATCTTCCGTCCCCAACTGGCTCATATAACGCGATAACGTTACCTGTTTCATCTAAGACGACAAACTCATTCGATGTATCAGTTTGACGATCATCTAACCAAACACCATTTTTAACTAATTTGGTTGTATACTCATCAAATTTTAACTTTTTAAAATCTTTAAAATATTCGTTAATTGAAATTAACTCATAATTATCAACTGATGTTGCATCAGTTACCTTAAACGGCCCTATTTCTTCTCTTTTTAAGGTCTTTAGCGCTGCAAATTCAGATAAATAGCTCCCTAAATCATAGGCAAGACTACGAATATAGGTTTGTTTGGAAACTAACGTTTCAAACGAAACTTGATAGTTTTCGTATGTACTTGTCTTTTTGAAGGTATGAATAGTTACTTCTCTTGGATCAAGTTTAACCTCTTTGCCTTCACGGGCATATTCATAAGCTTTTTTACCATGAACTTTTAAAGCGGAATAAATTGGTGGGGTTTGCATGTAAGTTAAATTATTAAAGTGATTAAAACCTCTTACTACATCTTCTTCGGTAATTTGAGGTATTTTAGCCTCTAAAATATTCCCTTTTATGTCATATGAATCATATAAATTACCAAAAATGATAGTTCCACTATATCTTTTCTTATCAGCTTGAATTAAATCAAATAATTTAGTAGCACTACCAACTAAAACGATTAAAAGGCCACTAGCAAGTGGGTCAAGCGTTCCCGCATGACCTATTTTAACACCTTTTATTTTCTTTTTTAGCTCTCTAATTACATCATATGAGGTAATTCCAGATGGTTTATCAATTAATAAAATACCGTTCATATTCTCCACCTTTATTATTATACTATAAAATAATAATAAATATGATTATTTACAAAAAAGGCACGAAATTCGTGCCTTTTAATAATTATATATCGTGTTTTATTACCATCATAATCTCTTCTTGATTAGAAAATAACCCGTTCATTTCAAATATTAATTTAAGTTCATCTTTGTTGGTAATATATGACCCCTTAGCTACTAATATATTTTCCCGATATATTTCAAATTTATCATCGGTCTTAAAATGAAATTTTATTAACTCTTTTGGTTCACGTTCAATATGACCATTCCAAATCCGGCTTAGTGGATCTATTTCATCTGAACCGTATGTATATATGGAAAATTTTCTTTCAAAGTTAATCCAAGTTACCGAATAATAATTTCTCGCATTTAGTTGTGATGGTTCTAAATCTGTTCTAGTAATTTCGAATGGTTCATTAAAAAAATCGTCACCTAAATCATTTGACCATGGTTCTAATTCCATTCTATTAGAGATAACTCCTTGTCTGAAACGCCCAGTTTTAATTGAACTAATGTGCGCGGTTAATATAGTTTCATATTTAGAATCAACTTTCTTTCTAACGATTATTTTTTGAGTTGGTGGGTGAATATCAAAAAATAATTCATCACTTTTTTCACCATTAATCATTAAATAACCAAATCCTTCCCACTTATTACCGGTGCCTTGAATTTCAAAATAAAACTCACCGTTTTCAGATGACCACGAAACATTCTCTTTTAAAACCACGTCAAACCACCATGGCACTACACAGGCTGTTAAAGTAAATAAAAATACAATCATTGATAAAAATATGGTGAGTCTTCTTTTCATTTTATTCACCTCTTTTAATTATTATACTATATAAAAATTATGTTGGTATTAATATTTTATTTATCAAAAATAAAAAAAGGCATAAAACATGCCTTTTTTTAGTAAAACTTATTATTTGTGTGAGTTAATCCATTCAACAATTTTAGCTTTTGGTCTATATCCTGAAGCTTGATCAACAATTTTACCATCTTTAAATAGGATTAAAGTTGGAACTCCTCTAACTTGGAAATCAATTGCTAATTGACGGAATTTGTCAATATCTACTTTGTAGATTTTAACATAATCTAATTCTTGAGCAATTTGGTCTAAAACCGGCATAACCATTTGGCATGGTCCACACCAAGTTGCAAAAAAGTCAACTAATACTAGTCCTTCGCCTACTACTTCTTGGAATTCTTGGCCTTGATATTCAGTCATCATAATAATTACCTCCTCAATTTCTTATTCATAATAATTATATATTATAAGTGTTTTTTTAACAATCATAATGCTTTATTTTAAGGTAATTATTGTTACCCCTAACATTCCTTCATTTTCCCCACCAGATCGATGTGATTTAATTAGATTAGAACTTTTAATATATTCACTAACTGCCTTTTTCACGGCTCCGGTTCCGTAGCCGTGAATAATTCTTAAAGATTTTAAGTTACTAAGTAGTAAATTATCAATAGCTTTATCTAAAAGTCCGTAAACCTCTTCGTATCTAACGCCTCTTAAATCAAGTTCAACACTAGCTTCTTTAGTTGGGACTTCGCCCTCTCTATTAACGGTTTTTCTTCGGTTAATTTTCTTCTCTGGTTTAGGTACCGGAGCTAGTAGTAAATCTGATTTTTTAAAGTTTAATGTAAATGGTCCTAAATCAATATAGTAATCATCACCATCAATTTCTTTAATATAACCACTTTGGCCATAAGATTGGATTGAAACGTAGTCTCCAACTTTAAAATTATAATCAGTTTTAACTATAGTTTTTTCTCTAGGTTTATTAATTATTTTTTTAACTTCAGCTTCTTCTTTAGCTGATAGTTCTTTTTTAGCTTTTAATTCTTTAATTAATTTTTGGACTTCTAAATGTTTTTCATTCCAAATCTTAGTTTCATTATCTCTAATTTCTTTTATAATACGATCTTGTTCCTGGTGATTTTTTAAAAGTAAATTATCATATTGCTTCATCTTTTCATCTAAAGCTAGTTGACTTTCTTCAAAATATTTTTTCTTATCTTCAAGTTTTTGTTCTTTAACCGCTAAGTTTTCAATAATTTTAGCGATATCACTTTGATGACCACTAACTCTTAGTTTAGCATTTTCAATAATTTCTTTATTTAAGCCTAATCTATTTGCGATTAATATCGCATTAGATGAGCCGGTAGTACCAATTTGCAAGTGGTACTTAGGCTCTAGGGTCACTGTATCAAATGCCACACTCGCTGTAACAATATCACTTGATTCAAAAGCGTAAACTTTTAACTCAGAATAGTGAGTAGTTATTACTAATCTTGGTTTATGTTTTCTTAAATAATCTAATATTGATATAGCTAGTGATGTTCCTTCAACCGGATCGGTTCCACTTCCTAATTCGTCAATTAAAATTAAATCATTTGGTGTTACATTATCAACAATCTTTTTAATTTTAGTCATATGACTAGAAAATGTAGAAAGTGATTGTTCAAGTGATTGCTCATCACCAATATCAGCATAAATATTTGAAAAAACTGCTACTTCTGATTTTTCACTAGCAGGAATTAATAATCCTGACTGAGCCATTAAAGTAAGTAAGCCAACTGTTTTTAAGGCAACTGTCTTACCACCAGTATTTGGACCAGTAATAATCATTGTTGGCGCTTTTTCATCTAAATAAAAGTTAATTGGCACAATTACTTTTGGTTCAATTAATGGGTGTCTCGCTTTTATTAGATTAATTAACCCATTTTGATTAATTTTAGGAATCACACCATTAATTTCTTTAGCATAATTAGCTTTGGCATATATTAAATCTAAAGTTAAGAAAATCTCTAAGTTGATTTTTAAGGTTTCTAAGTTTATCGCTAATTTATTCGATACATCAGCTAAAATTTTTAAGATTTCTTTTCTTTCCTCAACCTTTAAAAATTCTATTTCAGAAGTAATACTTCTTATTTCTTCTGGTTCCAAATAAACGGTTTGTCCACTACTTGAAATATCATGAACAACACCCTTAATTTTATTTTTAAATGACTGATTAATACATAAACAATATCTATCATTTCTAGTAACAATTACTCTTTCATTTAAAAAATCTGAGTATTTATTCATTAGTTTTTCCATTTTTTCATTAACGCTTGTTAATTTTGATTGGAGTGTTCTTCTAATCTTAAATAAATTATTACTAGCATTATCATAGATATTAGCGTCTGGATCAATCGTTTGACCAAGTAATTTTAATAAATCATCATGAAGATTAATATCAAAAAAGTATGATTCTAAGTATTTAGCCTCTACTTTTAACTTTTTAAGGTTTTGATTATATGATTTTAATCTTGTTTCTTCTTTTAAAAAAGTATGAATTAAAACTAATTCATTAGGTTGCAAAATCGAGCCAATTTCTAATCTTTTAAGTTGCTCATCGATATCATATTTTGAATCAAGGTTGATATTAGAAGCTCGATTTAAAGCCCCTAAGGCGTCATCTACTTCATGTAATAGCACCTTGATTACATCAGGGTTATTATAAATTTGCAAATCTAAAATAGTTTCTCTAACACGAGGTGAAACCGCGTGCTTTGAAACTAGCTTTAAGATCTTATCAAATTCTAAGGTTTTAGTTTGGTAAATCATAAAATTTTCCTCGCATTTTTTCGTATAATATGCTATAATTAATATAGAAAGCAGGGATATTTTGAAATACTTTTCGATTACGTTAAGTCAAGAAAATCTAAATAACCTACTCATAGCATACCAAGATTTTATTGTTGATAATAATATCGAACATGCTCTTTTTAAAGCGGTCCATCGCAATGTTGAAATCATTGCCTATAAGACGGGAACCGTTCTTTTAAAAGGGCCAGATGTCTCTGATGAAATCGTCTTAATTAAAGAGGGGTTAGGTCTTAAAGACTATGAAGCCATTGGTTCTGATGAAGTTGGTACTGGTGATGTCTTTGGACCAATTGTTGTTTGTAGTGCGTTAGTAACATTAGATGATATTTCATTTTTAGAATCACTAAACATTAGAGATTCTAAGAAAATGAGTGACCGTGAAATTATTAAATTAGGGCCAATTTTAGCAGAAAGATTAAGTCATTCGCTAATGATCTTACATCCAGCTAAATATAATGAAGTATCAAAACGACCAGGATTTAATTTAAATAAAATCAAGGCTTTACTTCATAATAAAGCGATTTTAAAAACTAGTATGAAATATGAATTACCAGTTCCGGTAATTTTAGATAAGTTCTGCTCAGAAAATAACTATTTTAATTATTTACGTGATGAGGAAATTGTTTATCGTGATATTAATTTCCATGAAAGAGCAGAAAATGTTCACTACAGTGTCGCTGCGGCGGCAATTATCGCAAGATATGCTTATATCGTAGCGCTTGTTAAGTATCGCCGTGAATTAGGAATAACCATTCCTAAGGGTGCCGGTCCTAAAGTTGATGAAGTATTAGAACAAATTATTACTTCTCACGGTATCAACACCTTAAAACAATACGCTAAACTAAACTATAAAAACGTAACTAGACTTTTAGACCGCGTTTAGTAAGTTCAATTTGAAACTCTTTTGGAGGCTCAACTGAAAAGTTGAGCTTTTCTTTTGTTATTGGATGATTAAATTCTAAAGCGTAAGCATGTAAATATGGACCAGTATTTCCGTATACTTTCTTAGGCCCGTATACCGGATCCCCTAAGATTGGATGATTAATTGATTTTAAATGAACTCTAATTTGGTGAGTTCTTCCGGTAATTAAATCTAATTTCAAATAAGCAAAACCGTTGTTTTGTGATAAAACTTCATATGTTGTCATTGCACTTCTTCCAGTGTTTGCTGTAGTCATCATTTGACGGTGTTTTTTATGCCTTATAATCGGTTTATCGATAATTCCAGTATATTCCTTAAACTCATGATAAACAATCGCTAAATAGTGTTTTTTAACTTGTCTACGTTGAAACATTAACTTAAGTTTATTGTGAGCTTCATCATTTTTACCAATAATTAGTAATCCTGATGTGTCTTTATCAAGCCTGTGAACAATTCCTCTTCGTAATGGTTCATCTTCATTAGAAAGCAAATCAAATTCATGGATAAGTCCGCTTACCAATGTTACTCCTTCGTAGGTATTACTTGGATGAACAACTAAACCTTTTGGTTTATTAATAATTGCTAGATATTCATCTTCATAGACAATTTCTAAATTTAGATCAACTGGTTTTAATTCTACTTCTTTTTCTATCTTTGGAGTATTTAATGTAATAAAATCACCATTTTTTAAAAGATAGCTCGGTTTAACTAAGCTATCATTTACTAAAACATCACCTGATTTTATTAAATGTTGGATTTGATTCCGCGAAAATTCGGTATTTTCTTGTAAGAATTTATCAATTCTCGTCTGAATCTCTTCCCTTATTTTCCACTCCATCATAAACAGATTCGACCCTTTCTGTTTCTTTTTCTTTTTTATTTCTTTTTGGTTCTAAAAAGAATATATCAACCATAGTTAGTACAACTCCTACCGTTAATGCTAAATCAGCAATATTAAAATAAAAGTTTGCAAGTCCAACTATTTTTAAAATATATGTTAAAAATGGAACATGAATAAAGTCAATAACATATGATAAAAATAATCTATCGATTGCGTTACCAAGCGTTCCGGCAATTAAAAATGCAACTGCAAGTGAATAAACTTTTTTCTTTTTAAAGTCACTTTTGGTAAAAAGATAACCAAAGATACCAAGCGCTACAATTGTAATTAAAAAGAAAAATATTTGCTTACCTTCTAACATTCCCCAAGCTGCACCTGGGTTTTCTACATACTTGAATTCAAGGACGTGGGAGATCCAAGTCACAGTTTCTTCTGCACCATTAAGACCATTACCTTCAAGCAAAAACTTAGCTAAATGCTTTAGCCCCTGATCAAGTCCTACTATTGCAGCGATAATAATTAATCCGATAATCATATAATTTCTCCTCTATGTTTAGTAAAAATAAACTTACGAAAATTTAAAATTTTCTTAATTGATAATTTTTTCTTGTAAAATTTCAACTGCCTCTTGGAAATTTTTAACCGGATAATACTGAAAGTTTTTTTCAATATTTTTAACCTCTTTATGATTTCCCAATGCGATAAAATACATATCTACTTTAGCGCGATTAGCAGTATGAATTTTCTGTGCTGCACCACCGATTTCACCGACTTCTCCAGCCAAATTTATGGTGCCAGTACCAGCAATTTTCAATTTTCCAAAGTTTAGATTTAGTAAACTTACATATATATTTAATGATTGTATCAAGCCCCCGCTAGGGCCTCCGGTATTGCTATCTAAGCCGGGAAGGCTAAATTTAGGGGTGCTTGAGGTAATCTCAATGTTTGGATAAAAGATAAAGTAATAGTCTCCCTTTTCAAATGTATGATTATAAGTAAATTCATTTTCATTTCTTTTTATAGTTAGACTTATTTCTTTTTTCCTAGTATTTTCTATCATTTCTTGATAGTTTTCCTCTGTTATAGGTTCGCCATTAACTTTAGTTATAATATCACCAATTCTTAAGTTTTTAACTTTAGTTGGACGATAATATAAAACTAGGCTATTAATTTCGTAATTAATTGAAATCGAATTATCAACTTTACTAGCTTCTTTATATGCGTTAATAATACTTGTATGATATGAGTACTTCTTAGAAACTTGTCCCATTCTAAACTCGTCCATATTAGATATAGATTTAGAAAACTTAGCCATTTCATCAACTTCGTTTTGATCATTTAATTCCAAAATAATTCGCATAATCGGGGTAATTCTTGGCGCATAAAGGACAGAAGTTGTATAGAAATTGGATGAATTTTCTACACCCTCAATTACAATATCACTTTCTACTTTCGTAATTACTCCTGGCATTACTACTTCAAAATTAGTAGGAACTGCTATCGCAAGCAATAAATAGAAAATGGCAAACGATAAACTGATTAATATTTTTTTAATTTTTGTCATAATTTCCTTAATTTGATTTTAGCTGATTTTGCCATTTTCATTGAAGCAAGATTAGATTCAGTTCCTTCATATTTGTTATCTTCATAGATAATTTCGGTAATTCCTGATTGAATAATTAACTTCATACATTCATGGCAAGGAAATAATGTTACGTATAAACGCGCTCCTTTTAATGATTGAGTCGCATTTAAAATCGCATTTGCTTCAGCATGGACTACATAAGGGTATTTAGTTTCAATAAAGTCCCCTTTATTACCCCATGGGTAATCATCGTCGCTACAACCTTTTGGCAAACCGTTATAACCAATTCCAATAATTCTTTTATCTTGGTTAACAATACACGCTCCAACTTGAGTATTCGGATCTTTTGAACGTCTTGCTGATAGCTTTGCTACTCCCATGAAATATTCATCCCAAGTGATATAGTCATTTCTTTTCATCTTTTACCACCTTGATTTTTAACTCATTTAATTGAATTTGATCAACACCCGAAGGTGATTGATTCATAATGTCACGAGCATTTTGATTTTTTGGAAACGCAATAACGTCTCTAATATTAGTCGTATTAGTTAATATCATAACAATTCTATCTAATCCTAAGGCTAGGCCACCATGAG
Organism: Acholeplasmataceae bacterium; assembly: GCA_012837585.1. Lineage (GTDB taxonomy): Bacteria > Bacillota_I > Bacilli_A > Acholeplasmatales > Acholeplasmataceae > DUQW01. The sequence continues at coordinate 7,544 of DUQW01000080.1, read as the reverse complement.
GTGGTGTTCCGTATTTTAAAGCCTCAATAAAGAAGCCAAAACGATCTTTAATATCATCATCAGATAAACCTAAGGTTTCAAACATTAACCGTTGGACATCTTGATTATGGATTCTAATTGATCCGCCACCAATTTCATATCCATTTAACACTATATCATACGCTCTAGCTAACACTTCTTTTGGATTATTTTTCAAATCATCAACCTTTTGCGGTGCAGTAAATGGGTGGTGAGCGGCACCAAATCTTTTTTCTTCTTCATCATATTCAAGTAATGGCCAGTCAACAATCCATAAAAACTTAAATTGGTTTTCAGGAATTAAATCTAATTTCTTCGCCACTTCTAATCTAACAGCCCCAAGTGATTGACTGACATCTTCAAATTTACCAGGAACTAAGAATAAGATATCATCTTTAGCTAAGTTTAGTTTTGCCAGATCTTCATCAGTTAAATTTTTTCTTACACTTCCTGAATAATCACTTCCGTCAAATCTAATAAAAGTTAATGCTTCAGCGTGGTTTTTCTTAGCAATTTCAGTAAGCTCATCAATTACTTTACGAGTAATAGTTTTCGCATTTGAAAACTTAACACCTCTAACGTGTTCTTTTCCGTTAAATAGTGGAATATCTTCTCTAATTAAAAAGCTATAATCGCTAATTAAGTTTTCAAATCGCATATCTGGTTTATCACTACCATAATTTGAAATTGCGTCAATATATTTCATACGTAAAAACGGAGTTTTAATTTCTAAATTTAAAACATCCCTCATTAAATTAACAAATAATTTTTCTAAGTATCCAAAAATATCTTCTTCAGAAATAAATGAAGCTTCAATATCGACTTGAGTAAACTCAGGTTGGCGATCAGCTCTTAAGTCTTCATCACGGAAACATTTCGCAATTTGATAATATTTTTCAATTCCTGAAATCATTAAAAGTTGTTTATAAATTTGAGGTGATTGAGGTAGTGCGTAAAAATTACCAGGATTAACTCTTGAAGGAACTAAATAGTCTCTAGCACCCTCTGGTGTAGATTTTGATAAAATCGGTGTTTCCACCTCAATAAAGCCTAAATCCGATAAAGTATTTCTAATTGATTTAACTATTTCATTACGTTTTAATAAGTAATTTTGTTGAACCGGACGCCGTAAATCTAGATAACGGTATTTTAATCTAACGTCTTCAAGCGCGTCTGTTTCATCAGCGATAATAAGCGGTGTTGTATTAGCGGTTGATAATAGTTCAAGTTTCGTTAAATTAACTTCGATTTCTCCCGTTTTTAACTGTTTATTTGGGCTAACTCTTTTAATAACTTCGCCCTCAACTAAAATTACGTATTCACTACGTAGTTTAGTTGCTTCATTATAAAATGTATTTTCGGGATGAACTACTACTTGAGTAATGCCGTGCATATCGCGTAAATCAATAAAGATTAAGCCGCCTAAGTTTCTAACTCGGCTAACCCAACCTTTTAGTTTTACATTAGCACCAACATTTTTAATTGTAAGTTCACCATTATTGTGAGTATATAACATGTTATTTTCCTCCTAAGAGTTTAATTAACTCTTTTACTTTCATTGGTTTTTGTTCTTGTGTATTAGTATCTTTAACTGATACTAAATTGTTTTTAACTTCATCTTCACCAATAAAGATTAAGTATTTTGGATTAGCTTTAATCGCTTTTTTCATTTTTGATTTTACAGATTTATTATCATAATCCATCTCAGCAATCACCTTGTGATCTCTTAAGTCTTTTAAGACTTTAGAAGCAAATGTATTATATTCTTCATCAAAAGTAATAATATATGCGTCAAGCGCATATTCTAAATTAGGCATTGCTCCGCTTACTTCTAACGCTTCAACGAATCTCTCCATTCCAAATGAAAAACCAATACCGGTTAACTCAGGCCCACCTAAATCGGTAGATAAGTTATCATAAGCGCCGCCACCGCCTAAGGTGTTAGCATTTCCAAAATCTTTAATATTAGCGTGAATTTCAAAAACCGTTTCTGAGTAATAATCAATTCCTCTAACTAAGTTATGATCAATTTCATAGTTAATCTTATTTTCATCTAAAACTTTTAAGACGGTTTCAAAATGAACTTTTGAACTATCTGTTAAATAATCAATAGACTTCGGCGCATTTTTAACAACTTCTTTTGGCCCATCTATTTTACAATCTAAAATTCTAAGTGGGTTATTGTCTAATCTAGTTTGGCAATCATTACATAACCCTTCTTTATGTGATTCGAAATATTCTTTTAAAACTTTTTGATATTTTAGTCTTGATTGGTTATCTCCAAGTGAATTTAATTTGATTAAGACTCCGTCTAAACCAAACTCAGTAATAATATCACTAGCTAACATAATTACTTCAGCGTCAACATAAGGACTTTTTAAGCCAATAACTTCGACACCAAATTGGTAAAACTCTCTAAATCTTCCTTTTTGAGGGCGTTCATAACGATAATTCGGTCCAATATAAAAATATTTTAAAATATCATTTTGAGCGTAGTTTTTAGTTTCAATAACTGATCTCATAATTCCCGCTGTCGCCTCTGGACGCAGAGTAATATTTCTATTTCCTTTATCAACGAAGTTATATGTTTCTTTTTGAACCATATCAGAAAATTCACCTTCACGGTGAAAAACTTCTGAATATTCCATAATCGGAGTACGAATTTCTTTATAGTTATATTTTTTAAATATTTCTTTTAATTTATTTTGGACATATTCCCATTTAATTGAATCTTCAGGAAGTAAGTCATAAGTTCCTTTTATTTTATAATTCATTATAAATCCTCCGTATCATAAATAATTGTTACTGGTCCATCATTAATTGAATGTATTTTCATATCGGCACCAAATACTCCAGCTTCAACATGATGATTTTCTCTTAACAACGAGATAAATAACTCATATAAAGGAATTGCATGTTCTGGACGTGCCGCTTTAATAAATGAAGGCCTGTTGCCCCTTTTCATATCAGCATATAATGTAAATTGTGAAATAACTAAAATTTCACCCTCTACTTTTTTAATATCCAGGTTCATTTTACCTTCACTATCTTCAAATACTCTTAGTGTTGAGATTTTTTTAGCTAGTTTTTCAACTTCTAATTCTGTATCAGTATCGGTAATTCCAACGTAGATTAAAAAACCTTTATTAATTTTACCAACGACATTATTATCAATTGTGACACTAGCTTCTTTTACTCTTTGAACTACTAAACGCATTAATTAACCCCTCTTTTAACTGAGTAAACAGCTTCTACTTTTTTTATGTTAGTCATTAGTGAGACTAATGAATGTAAATCATCAACTAAAACCTTAATACTAACTTGGAAATCAAATTGAGTTGGAGTTTTAGCGTTAATTTCAGCAATTGACACACCTTGGGCGTTAATTACTGAAATAATATCAGTTAAAATATTAGGGCGTGCCGCACCTAATACTTTTAACCATGTCGCATATTTTCTATTAACATTATCAGCCCATTTAACTTCAATTAAGCGTTTAGGATCTAAACCATCACGATTTGGGCATTCGTTTGTATGAACGATAATTCCACTGTTTTTAGAAACAAAGCCAACAATTAAATCACGATATACTGGATTACAACAATTAGCTAGTTTAATTTGTGGACTAGTTAAGCCCTCAACAAAAATACCAGTATCACTTTGAGTTGTGATTTGTTGAGTGGCTTTTTTCATTTGACGTTCTAATAACTTTTCTCTATCTATTTCTTTACCAGAAAGTTTAGCCACGACAGTTTTTGGTGAAATAATTCCTTTACCAACTTCTAAATATAATGCCGTTAAGTCATTTAGGCCTTGTTTTTGAAAATTTTCTTTAACAAAATCATCAGTTGGATAATCGATAGGAATTTTATTACATTCACGCTCAATTGCATCTTGACCTTGTTCAATTAACCGGTCGCGGTTAATTGTATTTAAATACGCTCTAATTTTGTTTCTAGCTGAGTTAGATTTAACAATCTTTAACCAGTCTTCACTAGGTTTAGAGTTTTTATTAGTTTTAATACTAACAATATCTCCGGTTTGTAACTCTCGATCAATTGGAGCGATTTTATTATTGATGGTTGCCCCAACCATTGTATGACCGACATCGGTATGAATTGAATATGCAAAATCAATCGGAGTTGATCCTCTTGGCAACTCTTTAACTTCACCGCGCGGAGTAAATACGTAAACGTTTGATGACAATATATCAGTTTTAACTGTTTCAACAAATGTAGTGGCATCTGCTGAATCAGCAGAGTCTGCAGTCATTTTCAATAAATCTGCATACCAACGCATTTTTTGAGCCATTTCAAATTGTTCTTTTTCATGAGAATATTGTTTGCTTTCTTTATATGCCCAGTGAGCGGCAATTCCTAATTCAGCAGTCTCATCCATTTCATGAGTTCTAATTTGAACTTCAAATAAAGCACCATCAGTTCCTAGTACAGTAGTATGAAGTGATTGGTACATGTTTGGTTTAGGCATAGCGATATAGTCTTTAAATCGTTTTGGAATTGGTGTAAAACTAGCATGAATTAACCCTAATGCATGGTAGCATTGCTCAACTCTGTCAACGATAATTCTAATGGCTAATAAGTCATATATATCTTCAAAATCTCGTCTTTGAAAAACCATCTTTTTATAGATGGAATGAATATTTTTAATTCGACCTTTAATATCAAAGTTAGTCATTCCGTTTTCAGCAAGAAGTCTTGAAATTTCTTCAATAATTTCATTAATCGCTTCTTCACGTTCAGACTTTTTTTCTTGAACTAATCCCGAAACGTAATAATACATTTCCGGATTGATTTGTTTTAACGATGTATCTTCAAGTTCGGCCTTAATTCTAAACATCCCTAGCCTATGGGCTAGCGGTGCATAAATTTCAAGTGTTTCTTCAGCCATTGCTTGTCGTCTATCTGGTCTTAGATATTCAAAAGTTCTTAAATTATGGAGACGGTCAGCAATTTTTATTAAAACAACTCTAATGTCATTTGCCATCGCAAGTAACATTTTTTGTTGGTTTTCAGCTTGACTTACATTAGTTTTAAATTGAAGTTTACTTAATTTAGTAACTCCGTCAACTAAAGTTGATACTTCTTTAGAAAATTCTTTAGTAATATCATCAAGCGTTAACTCTGTATCTTCAACAGTATCATGCAGCAAAGCTGCCGATAAAGTTACTGGTCCTGAATGCAGGTCAGCTAAAATGGTTGCTACTGCAACTGGATGAGTAATATATGGGTCTCCACCTTTTCTTAGTTGTCCTTCATGATATTTTTCAGCCCAAAAATAAGCCTTGCGAATCATTTCCACATCTTCTGGCCTTTTAATATAGGTTGTAAAAATTTTTTCTAATGCTTTTAATAGTGGTGGACTTTGGGTCATCAAATCACCCCTTTTAATATGACATCAGTGTAAGTACAGGGATATCTTTTAGTAAATCTCTACCTTTTAATTCTTCAAGTTCAATTAAAAATGCTGCACCAACAATACGGCCACCTAATTTTCTAACTAAATCAACTGTCGCTTTAACAGTTCCTCCAGTAGCTAATAAGTCATCAATAATTAAAACTCTTTGTCCTGGTTTTACTGCATCACTGTGAAGTGATAATTCATTTGAACCATACTCTAAATCGTAAGCTACTGTAATTGTTTCTCTAGGTAATTTACCTGGTTTTCTAACTGGAGCAAAGCCAATTTCAAGTTCGCTTGCCACTGGGCAACCGAAAATGAAGCCCCTTGCCTCTGGTCCAACAATAACTTCAGCGCCAACAATTTTAGCAAATTCTACCATTTCTGAAACTGCTCTTTTAAAAGCAACTCCGTCTAACATTAATGGTGTAATATCACGAAATAAAATTCCTTCTTTTGGGAAACCTGGAATAGTTGCGATATATTTTTTGAAATCAAATGGTTTTTTCATGTTTTTATCCCCCTTGTAAATAATAAAAATACACCTTATATTTTACCCCATTTGATGATTATATTCAAGTTATAGAGGTGTATTATAATTTCTATCACTAATACTATTAGTGCATTCATCATTATATTTATAACTAAATGTATTATATCCTTGGGGGATGGTGATTAATTTTTCAAACATAAACCCCCTCCTATTACACCCTTATTTTATAAAACTATATAGCCTTTTTAATGATTTTTTGTAAACTATGTTAATTCAAATATAATTCAGCCATTATAGTCAAATTAATAAATGATATAATAAATATGGGTGATAACGATGAAACCATTAGCATATCGATTAAGACCAACTGAATTTAATGAGGTTGTTGGTCAAGATCATTTAGTTGGAAAAAATGGAATTTTACCAAAAATGTTAGAAACCGGTAAGTATCTATCTTTTATTTTGTATGGAAATCCTGGCACTGGAAAAACAACAATTGCGACTATTTTCAGTGAAAAATCAAAGCTTGATACGTACTTTTTTAACGCTTCAACTGATAATAAAGCCAAACTGATGGATATTTGTGATACTACTCTTTATCACGATATTTTACTAATTATCGATGAGATTCATAGGATGAAATCAGATGTTCAAGACTATCTTCTTCCGTTTATTGAATCCGGAAAAGTAACAATTATTGGACTTACAGCTCTTAATCCCTATCAAAATATTAACCCAGCAATTCGCTCAAGATGTCATTTATATCAAGTAAGAGATTTAGAAGATGAAGATTTAAAGAAAGTTATTGAACGTGGTAAAAATGAATTAGATATTAGGTTTTCAATATCTGATGAAGCCCTTGATTTAATTATCAGATTTTCTAATCATGAAGTAAGATCAGCTCTTAACTTATTAGAAGCGACTAGCTTAGTTTTAAAAGATGGCGATCACTTAACACCAAATATTGTAAGAATGGTTATGGGTATGCCAAATTTAGCACTTGACGGTGGTGAAGATAATTTTTATGAACTTCTATCAGCTTTGCAAAAATCAATTAGAGGAAGCGATGTTCATGCAGCAATTCATTATCTAGGTAAACTAATTGTTTTAGGAGATTTAGAGTCAATTGCAAGACGCTTAATGGTCATTGTCTACGAAGATATTGGACTTGCAAATCCCAATTTAGCACCTAAAGTTTTTACGGCTTGTGAGGTAGCTAAAAAAGTAGGAATTCCTGAAGCGAAAATCCCACTAGCAAATGCGGTTATTGAAATGGCTTTAAGTCCAAAATCTAATACTGCTTATCTAGCAATCGATGCCGCAATAAATGATATTCAAACGATTGATACAGGTGTTATTCCACCACATGCAGATAATAAGGCTATTCGTAAAAACCCAGCGATTTATAAATACCCTCATGATGATATCGGATCAATTAATGAACAAAATTATATGCCACAAAAAATTAAAAATAAAAAATATTATAATCCAAAAGATGAATCACCATATGAAAAGGCTTTAAAGACACGTTATCTTGAAATTGAAAAGATTAAAAAACTAGGATAATTTAAGAAAAAAACACCACATATTCTAATTATGAATAGTGGTGTTTTTT
>DUQW01000079.1 GCA_012837585.1 Acholeplasmataceae bacterium | reverse complement strand
AGAAGTAATAGTGATTAGAATCTCAAAAACCATTACATTAAAAGTATTTTTAGATTACGAAAAATATAACGTATTTAATAACAATAAAAAGGTTGGATATTTTTTTGCTTATAACAATCCCTTTCATCAAAATAATAAGTATATTAAATTTGATGAAAAAACATTTAATAAATTAAACAACAAAGAATACTTTGAAGCAATAAAAAATTATTTTAATAAACCACTACAAATCATAATCAGTGAAAAAGAAAAATCTCAAATTAACGAGCTTGAAGAATTAGGTTTTACTTTAAGAAGAACAACCCATTGTTATACATTCACTAAAAATGATCTAATTAAAAGAGATATTACTCCAACTTCTATTAATTTTTATACTAAGGGAAGTAAAGAGGAATTTATGAGCGCTCAAGAACTATCATATAAGCATTATATTAAGACTCATGAGTCAGTAAATCCTCTTACTGCAAGTAAAAAAGACTTTTTTAAATGGATGCCACTAAGAGTTGTTTGTGAGGTAAAAGACGGAGTAATTATTAACACCTTCTTTATTGATGATGAAACTGAAGATATTTGTTATTTTGGAAGTAGTAATGGAAAAAGTTTTAAAGATTTCGTATATCAAGCATTAATCCATTTATTTGAAGAAACAGATATTCTTTCATTAGAAGTTGATTCAACTGATCCATTAGCCTTAGAAGTTCAATCATTATTTATTGATAAAGAAAAAGATACATATTATACATACATATTTAATTAAGAAAGGATATACAATTAATATGATAAAATATTTACCCTATTTAATTTCAGTTATATTAATAACCGTTATCGGAAGACTTGTATATCGAGTTAAGGTTTTTAAAGTTAAAGATAATGTAGTAAAACAACCTCAACTATATGCTAGTGGTGGGATGTTTATTAGTTTGTTTTCACTAGCTTTTGTAGTTTTTCTTTTAATCATTTACCACAAGCTTAATCAACCTGATGGTTTAGTTATTGTTTTGTTCTTTGGTGCCTTTATATTAATAGGAGTTATGTTGTTAATCGGTTATATCAATTGGGAAGTTACCGTTGATGAAGAATATTTAACATATCGCAATTGGTTTAGAAGAACCAAAAAATATCCAATCAAAGATTTAAGCTTTGATGATTATCTAACGAAAACAAGAATTTATCATAAAGATAAAGAAATATTAGAACTTAATTACCTTATGCAAAATGATGATATTGTATTATCTTTTATAAAAAAAGAAAGATTTGATGAAAAAGATAAACGAATAATTAAAGGCAGTAGTACTGCAAAAGGTTTAGGGATACTCATTCTTTTTGTGGGACTATTATGGATTGTAGTACCTATTATAACAATCGTTACCGGTGTTGAAGAGTGGGAAAAGTTAGTAGGATACTTACTTATTACAGTTCCTATCATAATTATATATATAGGGATATTATTTTTATTACACTATAAAGTTTTTAAAATTGTAGTTAGTGATTATATGTTGGAATATACGAATCTTTTTGGTAAAAAGAGAACATATCAAAGAAGCGAACTTTCATATAAAGAGACAAAAAACGGATTAAAGATTTACCACAATAACAAAAAGATTTGTTATTTAAATGAAAATTTGACTGAAAGAACTAATTTACTTTATTCTTTAAGAGAGAAGGAAGACTAAATTAGATGCAACAAATTGTTGCGTGACATCCTAAATTATCAGTGCTACAATATAGGTGAGGAGAAGAAAATGATTGATTCTTACGAAGTTGGAAGGAAAATTTCATCACTAAGACTATCACAAAACTTAACTCAAGAAGAGTTAGCGGAAAAGCTTTATGTGACGCGTCAAGCTTTATCGAGGTGGGAGCGTGGCCAAGCAGTACCACCAGTTGAGATAGTTGTTGAATTAGGGCGTATTTTTAATGTTTCATTTGATGAAATATTATGTCTTAATGAAACATTTGATGTTGATCCTGAAAACATCTTTAAAAATCATGACCGTCAACTGATAATTAATAGAATCATTTCAGGAGATCTTGAAGTTGATATTCCAAATGTGTTCTATCAGTTCTCACCACTTGAAAGAATTCATATTCTCTCAAAAGTAAAAGACGGAACGATTGAAACAGATTTAAATGAATTAATTGTTAGATTAACACCCTCAGAACTTAAATTTTTAGGAGGAAATAAAAATGAGTGAATTTGTAAACCGTAGAAAAGCAAAAAGACTAAGCGAAAAAGATAACAATAACGAAGCCGACTTAAAAATTGAAATTATTACTAATGATTTTAATTTAGCTAAAAGTCAGTTTCAAGATGCCATCAAATTATTTGATGAATCAAAAGAAAAATTAGAAGCTGAAACAATCGAATTATTAGAAGAATCAATCGAAGATATCAAAGAAGATATCAAGATGGTTGAAGAAGACTTTAACTATTTAATTGAACAAAACGAAGATATTAAAAAGACGAAGTCTAAAATTAATTTAAGAAGAACTCGTAATCAAGAAAGAGTTGCCGAACAAGTTGAAACTCTACTTGGTCATCTAGAAGATATTGAAGAAGAAGTTGAAGATCTAACTGATGAAATAATGGAGTTATTTGAAGAGATTGAAGAAGCGACTGGACGTAGTTCTAAAGAAAGTAAAAAGTCTTACCGCTTTGAATCAATTGAAGATATTTCAAAAGCTATCAATAAAGCATTCGGTAAATTAAAAGATACAGTAATGCAAGATTTAAATATTGAAAGAAATAGTAAAACTAAAACATTAGTTTCACTACTTCCTTACTTAGATGATGAAGAACTAAATGAAATTGCTGATATGATTATTGATAATCATCCTGATATGAAGGGATTAAAACTTGCGACAATATTCCCGTTTTTATCAACTGCGAAATGCGATGAAATCTTTTTGGCTAAAATGACTTCGTTAAGCCAAAGTGAATTATCATCTATAGTTCCATTTGTTAGCCAAAAAGTACTATCAAATTTAGTTGATGAATACATTAAAGGAAACATTAGTAAAATTAATATGAACGCGATTTATCCGTTTTTAAGCCAAGACGATATTAAAAGAATATTCTTTTACGAATTAAAAAAGGAAACTAATTAAATATGAGCTACAAGAAAATTAACGCAATTAAAAGTTTACTAGTCTCAACATATGCTACTATTATTGCCGTAGTATATGTAGTATTATCGATATTTTTCGATTTATGGCATCCACTTTGGTTAATCTTTTTAACGATTCCAATTTACGGATCATTAGTGGAAGCTATTTTAAGAAAAAAAGCGTGGATATTTTCAATTGAAATGGTTGCGATATCAGTTTACGTAACTTTAGGAATCATCTTAAATATTTGGCATCCAACTTGGGCTGTATTACTAATTATTCCGGTATATCGATCTACCGAAGGCGCATTTAGAAAAATTAAATATATTAGAGAAATGGATTAAATAAAGAGATGAATAAGCCCCAAAAATGGGGCTTTTTTATTATGGAAAACTACTAACGCGCGCGTCATATAATTTAATATATCATTTAAATTTTAAAGAAAAAGTAAAAATGGTATTGAAAAAGAAACCGTTTTCATATATAATGAAACTAGAACTTATCGAAACGTTTCGAGAAAGGTGGAAAGTTATGAGAAAGATTCTAATTAGTTTGTTATTATTATTAATTCCGTTCGCTTTAATTGGTTGTACTAAAAAGCCAGATAACGGAAATGGAGGAAACGACGATCCTATTAAACCGGGAGGTAAAAATGACGTTGTTATTACTTACGCTGCATGGAATCTTGCGACTCCGCAAGAATACAACATTGAGCGTAGAATGATTAACGCATTTATGGTCGAAAACCCTGGAGTTACTGTTGAAGTAATCGAAAGACCTAAAGTTGTTGACGAAGAAGGAAATGAGCAAGATGTTGCTTGGGATGAGTTCTTCGCTACAAGAGCTGCGGTTAACGAAATGCCCGATGTTTTCCAAGTTAACCAAGTAACAAAGGTAGTAAGCCAAGGATGGGTAGAAGATGTTACTGACTTAGCTGAAGCTGACGCTGATTTTATGAATGTTCCAGAAAACATTAGAAATACTTGTTACTTAGGCGGAAAAGCATATTCATTACCACAAGCAGTATTCTATTTTGGTTATTTTATTAATAGAACTGCAATCAATAATACAGGTAGTGGTGCTATTATTCCAGAATATGGTATTACGTATCAAGATTTAATGTTAGCGGCTAAGAAAAACTCTAAACCTGCAGTATTAGGTGGAGATGCAATTTGTGGTATCCAAGGTGTTAATAATATTTATGAATGGTTACCTGCACAAATTGATCCAACTTTAGGATGGTATACATACAATGATACCGGATATCACTTAGATAGTGATGCCTTTAGAATTGCAATGACTGAAAACCAAAAATTCTTTGGACCTAATAAAAATGAGTACTCTAGCTATGTATATGAAACTCAAGACTTTAGAGAAGACTTATATGGTACTGGAGATGCATTTGCTAATGGTAAACAATCAATCCGTTGGGGTGGATCTTTTAACATTAGAGGATGGGTTGGTGGAACAACTAATCCAGAACACGGTCTATACGGACATGATATCGACTTTATCGGAACACCATCTTGGGAAGCAAACGGAGTTAAAACTCACCGTATCCCAGTAGTAATGGACTATATTGGTGTTGGTAAAGGAACTAAACATAAAGAAATAGCATTCAAATTTGCTAAGTGGATGGGATACGGTGCAGACGGATTTAGAAAACGTATTGAAATTGCTACTAATAACCCAGAAGCAGGAGCAATCAATTTTGCTCCAGTAGTTAGAGATCAAGAATTAATTGATGCATATTTCAATTTATATCCAACAATGACTGAATATCGCAAGATTGTTGAAACTCACGAACACTTCATTATTGAATCACTTCATAAAATTGTTCCGGGATACACTCAAAGTAGATGGTCTGGTCAATATGATGCAGAAAATACAATTGATAATGCGTTAGTTAAAATTAGAAATGGTGAACTAGCACTAGCTGATGCTCTAGCTGCCGGATTAAATGTTAGAGTTAACGAAGAATGGGAGTTAGCTAAAACAGAGTTAGACCGAATACTCGGCAAGTAATTTATACTTGAGGTTTTCTATGAAAAAGGTTTGGTTAATAGGATATTTTATATTAATTACCGGGTGGATTTTTTTATCAAGCCTTAATCTTAACGCACAAAATCTAGACAATCAAGTAGAAAGCCCAAGTTTAGTAGATAATACTGAATTATCATATTTCGATATAGAGCCTAAATGGCGAAATGAAGGACTAAGAGATGATATTACTCTTAACGCTTCAATTTCGCCTTTAGGCTTTTTTGAACCAAAAATAATATTTGCTGATGCAGAAAAGGGAGATGTCTTAAAAGTAGACGAAGATATGCCGAAAGCGGAATTTAACATTAATGTTCCTGAAAAAGGATTATATGCGTTAAATTTTGAATATAAAGCAATTACTGAATCAGTTAGAAATATTGAAGTTTCAATTATGATTAACGACATCTTTCAATACAAAGAAAGCAAATCAATTATTATTCCAACATTTTATGATAATCCAGATGAACTAATCCAAGACCGTTATGGTAATGATATTATGCCAGTTTCAACAAGATATGAAACATGGAATGATTTTACCTTAAGAGATACTCAAAGATTAGTAGAAGATGTTTTACTTTTTAAATTAGAAGCTGGCAATAATAAAATATCAATTATTAGACAAAACGGAGATTTTTTATTATCAAAAGTAATTGTTAAAAACAAAAAAGTGTTACCAACCTATAACGAGTACATCCCAGAAGGATTACTAAAAATTGAAAGTGGATTAATTACATTAGAAGCTGAACAACCAGTATTTAGAAATTCACTATCAATTAGATACGGTACCGATAGAGAGAAAAATGTAACACCGTTTGCTCTTCAAAAACAAAAACTTAATATCGTTGATGGTGGTAACTATCAAACTGGTGGTCAAGCACTATATTATGATATTAATGTTAAAACCGCAGGTTTTTATTATATTACTTTAAAAACTAAACAGCTTCAAAACTTTCAAACAAGCTTTAGAAGAATAACTATTAACGGAGAAGTACCGTTTCAAGAAGCCAATTTAATCCCATTTAAGAATAGTAAAAAATGGGTTAATTCTAAATTAGGTAGTAACGGTGTAGAATACGTCTTTAAATTAAAAGAAGGAAAAAATAGAATTGGTATTGAAGTAAATGTTTCTCCGTTTGCTAAAATTCATCAAAACTTAAATGAAGTAATGATCGGTGTTAACGATATCAGCTTAGATTTGAAAAAACTAGCAGGTAGTACTACCGATAAAAACAGAGAGTGGGACATTTTAAGTTATCTACCAAACGTTGTTGATGAATTACAACACTACTATGATTTACTAGTTGAATCTGAAAGATTATATCAAGAAATTAATGGGTCAACTAAAGTAAACGAAACAATTTCAGCAATTAGACAAAGTTATGAAACACTTAAAAAACTAATTGATAAACCAAATACGTTACCAAAAAATATTGATAAATTATCAACTGATTCTAACTCGGTAACAGCAAAGATGGGTTTAGTTATTCCTTTAGTATTAAGATCTCCATTATCAATTGATAAAATTTATATCCACGGCAAAGATGATAAATTACCAAGAGCAAACGCTAATTTCTTACAATCTTTTTGGTTAGGTATTAGAAGATTTTTCTTATCATTTTTCAATAATGAATATAAACCAACTAAAAACAGTGAAGTATTAGAAGTTTGGGTAAATAGATCAAGACAATACGTAAACGTCATGCAAGAAATGGCTGACGCAACATTTACCAGAGAAACCGGGATTAAAGTTAATATTTCATTAATGCCTGATGAAGGTAAATTAATTATGGCGGTATCAGCTGGCTCACAGCCAGATGTCGCCTTAGGGGTCTCAGGATGGAGACCATATGATTACGCATTAAGAAATGCGGTAACAGATTTAAAACAATTTCCAACATTTAAAGAAGTTTCTAAAAGATTTAATAAAGGAGCTTTCCTTCAACTCATTTATGAAGAAGGAGTCTACGCTCTTCCAGAAACTCAAAACTTTAACTTACTATTTTACAGGGAAGATATTATGAATAAGTTAAACATCCAAATTCCAGATACATGGGATGATGTTTTATCGATTCTTCCTGAACTACAAAGATACGGACTTAACTTTTTCGCTCCACTTTCAACAACTGGAGCGTTCAAAGGGTTTGTTCAAACGATGCCGTTTATTAAACAGCATCAAGGCAAAATCCATTCAGATGACGCCTTAAGAACAACCATTGACTCAGAAGAAGTGATTAAAGCGATGACTTTAATGACTGATCTTTATACAATATATTCTCTTCCGTTAGAAGTCGGATCATTTTACAACAGTTTTAGATATGGTGATATTCCAATTGGAATTGGTGATTTTGGGATGTATGTAAGATTATTACATGCGGCACCGGAAATCGCTGGACTTTGGAAAATCGCGAAACTTCCAGGCATGATGCGTTCTGACGGTATAGTGGACAGGTCGTATGACGGTGCCTCTACTAGTGGAATCATTTTTGAAAAATCAAATAAAAAAGAAGATGCATGGAAGTTTTTAGATTGGTGGACTCGTGATGATACACAGTTAAACTACGCTAATAACTTAATTAACTCAATGGGTCCAGAATACATGTGGAATACATCTAACGTTAATGCCTTTAAGGAAATGGCGTGGGATGAACTTGATAAACAAGTATTCTTAGATCAATGGGAGTGGGTTAATGATACTGAAAAAACTCCAGCATCATATATGATTGAACGTGAACTTTCAAACGCATGGAATAGAGTCGTCTTTGACGGCATTAACGTTAGAACGGCAATAGAAGATGCGACAGTTATAATTAATAAAGAAATTACACGGAAAATGAAAGAATTTGGTTATCTTGATAAAAACGGTAATCACATAAAGAGCTACGTGATTCCTACTAAGGATAGGTTGGGAGAGATTTTATGGGATTAAATAATAAAGTAGATGTAAAAGAGAAAAAAGTGCTCTTTCCAAAAATTAAAAAAATCTTTAAAAAACTACACGATAAACACGGAGAAGGATTACTAGGTACTACCTTTATCGCTCCGTATGGTATAGCTTTTTTAGTATTTATTGTAATTCCAGTATTTATGGGAATCTTTTTGTCATTTACTACATTTAACTTAATTGAAAAACCTAGATTTTGTGGATTAGATAACTTCGTTAACTTACTAACAGTTGATGAAAAGTTTATGCAAAAAGTTATCCCAAATACAATCCTATTCGCGTTCTTTACTGGACCTATTGGATATTCACTTTCGTTTTTCCTAGCTTGGCTTTTAGCCCAAGTACCAAGAAGATCTAGAACCGTCTTAGCTCTGGCGATATACTCACCATCAATGACTGCGGGAGTTGCGATGAGTGTGATGTGGAAGATTATTTTCTCAGGCGATAGATCTGGATATATGAATTCACTTTTATTAAAAATGGGCTTAATTTCCCAACCAATTCAGTGGTTAACCAACCCAACATATTTAATGCCAATTATGATTATTGTAACCATTTGGGGAAGTATGGGGATTGGCTTTCTAGCGATGTTAGCGGGTATATTAAATGTTAACCCTGAATTATATGAAGCCGCCTATGTAGACGGTATGAAAAATAAGTTTCAAGAAATTATTTATATTACGATCCCATCAATGAAACCACAAATGTTATTTGGAGCAGTTATGAGTATTGTTGGTACATTTAATGCTGGTGCCATCGGGGTCTTGCTTTCGGGAACCAATCCGACACCGCAAGACGCCGGACAGTTAATTGTAACTCATATTGATGACTACGGGTTCAATCGTTTTGAAATGGGATATGCAGCAGCGATATCTGTTTTCCTATTAATTATGGTTTTATTAATGGGTCGTATTGCTAGAAGATTATTTCAAGAGAGGGATTAAGTTATGGCAAGTTTTAGCGGAACAAAAATTAATCCATCGAAACTACATATATCGCAATGGAAGTTTTTCATTATCCTAATTCCAGTTGCACTTTTTATGGTGCTTCCAATTGTCTATATTATCAACCACGCGTTTAAACCAGTAGAAGAATTATTCTTATGGCCGCCACGTTTTATTGTTAAAAAGCCAACAGTTTCAAACTTCGTTGAACTGTTTGCTCAAACATCAAGAACTGGTGTTCCAATGAGTAGATATTTATTTAATAGTATTGTTATTACTATTACTTTAGTAGTAGTATCAATTATTTTATCTTCAATTGCTGGTTACGCTTTATCCAAATTAAAGTTCAAACTTAAAAAGCCTTTATTATTCTTAAATAATATCGCTTTAATGTTTGTGGGATCAAGTGTGGTTATCCCGAGGTATTTAGTAATTGAAAAATTAGGGTTAATTAATAACTTTTTTGTCTATATCTTACCGGCAATTGCGATGCCTGTAGGTTTGTTTTTAATTAAACAATTTATCGATCAGATCCCAGATGACTTAATTGATGCAGCAAAAGTTGACGGAGCATCTGATTTTAAGATTTATTGGACAATCGTATTACCACTGATTAGACCAGCAATTGCGACTATTGCCATTGTCGCTTTCCAAGCGGCATGGAATGACTCGTCAATTGCGTCTACTTATATTGATGATGAATCACTTAAAAACTTCGCATTCTATATGACTACTTTAACTAGTTCAACTAATACCGTTTCAGGTCAAGGAATGGCGGCTGCAGCTTCACTGATTATGTTTATTCCTAACTTAGTGATATTCATCTTCTTACAACGTAACGTAATGAATACGATGTCGCATTCTGGAATTAAGTAGGTGATAGTATGAAAAGATTAATTGTAGCATTATTATCACTGGTATTAATTGTAGTTTTAATTCCAAATGTCAAAGTTGCGGCTGATTCCCAAACATCGGCTCCATATGATACGTACACTACTGGTCCTAACGGTAGAATTATTAAAACTCAAACTGCCTATGAACCAGCAGGTACGATTAAAATTGGACTAAGAAGTCCAGAAGATTTTTATTTAAAAGATGATGTTATTTATATTGCTGATACCGGCAATAGAAGAATTATTAAATATTTCTTAGATGGAACATCTGAAGTAATTATTACTAATTTATCAGAACCAACCGGAGTCCACGTTGATGAAGAAGACTTTATTTATGTAGCTGATAAAGGCGCTAGAGCCGTAGTTAAGTTTGATAAATTTGGTAATAAAGTTAAAACATTTGAAAAACCAACGGAATTAATCTTCGGCACCTCTCCTTATATCCCACTAAAGATAGTAACCGGACCAAAAGGGTTACTATACGTAGTGGGAGAGGGGTCGACGGCAGGACTTATCCAGTTATCTTATAATGGTGAATTTCAAGGATTCTTTGCTGCTAATGAAACTAGAATGAGTTTTGTTCAAAAAGTAGCTAATTTTTTCAAAGTTTCTTCAGCTAGAAACATCCCAGTTTCACCATCGAATGTAGCGATTGATGAAAAAGGATCAATTTATACAGTAAGTAATACATTTAAAGATAAGTGTAAGAAGTTTAATATTACTTCTGAAACAATTTTAAAACTTAATACTGACTTAGT
>DUQW01000011.1 GCA_012837585.1 Acholeplasmataceae bacterium | reverse complement strand
TTTCCAGCTGTAACTATTGGTCACGATGAAGCTAAGGAAAGAAAAAGAGAAAAGATAAGATTAATTATTGCGACAATCTTAGTATTACCTTTAGCTTATACAATGTTTCACCATTTTGGGTTAAATATTGTTCCTGATATTATGCTAAATGGTTATTTCCAAATGGGATTTGCCGCTATTATTCAATTTATAATTGGATATCGCTTTTATAAAAATACTTTCTATCAACTTAAAAATAAAAATCCAGGTATGGATGTTTTAATTGTTTTAGGAACATCTGTTGCATTTTTCTATAGTGTTTATTTAACGATATTTACTAATTCGCAGCACTTGTTCTTTGAAACAAGCGGGATGTTAATTTGGATGGTAACGATTGGAGAATATTTAGAACACATCTCAAAATCAAGAACAACAGATACATTAAAAGCGTTGATGTCTTTAACAGTTGATGAAGTTAGATTAATTAATGGTAATGAAGAGAAAATAGTTTCTTTAGAAGAGGTAAATGTTGGAGATTATATTAAGGTGCTTGCTGGCGAGAGAATCGCATTAGACGGCGAAATAATCTCGGGATCAAGTTACGTTGATGATTCAGTAATTACTGGAGAATCAATTCCTAAATTCCAAGAAGTTGGAAGTAAAGTAATTGGATCTACCACTAACTTATCTAATACAATTGTTATAAAAGTAAGTGCGGTTGGAAGTGATACTGTACTTGCAAATATTATTAATACTGTCGAAGAAACATCGTTAATTAAGCCTAAATTCCAAAAGGCTGTTGACGTTATCGCTAAATATTTTGTTGTAGCGATCTTAATAATTGCTCTATTAGTTTTTATGACATATAAATTTATTTTAGGCGAAGAATTAGATACATCATTTGAAGTAATGATTGCCATTTTAGTTGTATCATGCCCTTGTGCTTTAGGGCTTGCAACTCCAACTTCAATTGCAGTTGCTAGTGGTCTCGCTTTTAAAAATAAGATTTTATATAAGGGTGGAGAATTTTTTGAGTTAGCTAATAAAATTGACGCAATTGCTTTTGATAAAACTGGGACTCTTACTAAGGGAGAATTAGTAGTAGCTGAATATATAGGCGATTTAAAATATTTATCATATACCAAAGGATTAGAAATTCACTCTAATCATCCAATAGGTATATCGATCAATAAATTTAATGAAACTATTATTCCTTTAAAAATAACTGATTACAAAATTATTGATGGAAAAGGAATTAAAGGAAAATATGAAAATGATATTATCTTAGTTGGATCATTAAATTTATTAGAAGAACAGAATATTAAAAATATCTATGAAAAAGAATACGATAAATTTACTAAAGACGGTAAAGTAGTTATCTTTACTACTATTAACGGTAATATTGTCAATATGATGGTATTAGAAGATCAGTTAAAAGAAGAAAGTATTGAACTCATTAAAGAACTAAAAAACCTAAATATTATTCCGTATCTAATTACTGGTGATAATGAAAATACGGCTAAATACATAGCAAATAAAGTTGGCATTGAAAATTACTATAGTGAAGTTTTACCTAATGAAAAAGCTTTAATTATTAGAGAACTTCAACGAAAGCATAAGACGGTTGCTTTTGTTGGAGATGGTATTAATGATGCACCTGCCTTAAAACAAGCTGATGTTAGTTTCTCAGTAAGTAATGCCTCAGATATTGCAAATGATACAGCGGATGTAGTAATGTTAGATAAAGACTTAAGTACTGTATTAATGGCGATTGACTTATCTAAAAAAACAACTATTAATATTTGGCAAAACTTAATGTGGGCCTTCTTATATAATTTGGTAATGATTCCGCTTGCGGCCTTCAATATTGCAAGCCCATTACTTGCGGGCTTCTTGCATGTAATTTCTAGTTTGTTAGTCGTCTTTAATGCACTTAGATTAAATTTATATAAATTTAAGAAAAAGGCGGTCCATCATCACGATAATCACTAAAGATTAAAAATAATAAATATAAATAGAGAGAAGAGAAATATGCTTATTCATAAAGCTATTTCTTTTTTTATGCATTATAATCGGATTTGAAAAGGACAAACTTTTAAAAATAGCTTCTTATTTATAAAAATTATATCAATAATATTATTGAATAATATTAAAGTAAAATGATATAATAAAAATGATGTGGTAAAACATTTTAATTAAAAAAGGTGTTATAAAAAACCTAAGGGAGGAAAAAAGATGACAAAAAAAGTTATTAAAGCGATGAATGGTAACGAAGCAGCGGCATATTGCGCATATGCATTTAGTGAAGTTGCAGCGATTTACCCAATTACACCATCTTCACCAATGGCTGAGTACATTGAAACGTGGGCAGCTAGAGGAGACAAAAACTTATTTGGTGTACCAGTTAAAGTAGTTGAAATGCAAAGTGAAGCGGGAGCTGCAGGTACAGTTCACGGATCACTTCAAATGGGAGCATTAACTACTACATTTACAGCATCTCAAGGCTTATTATTGAAAATTCCTAATATGTATAAGATTGCTGGACAAGGATTACCAGGAGTAATCCATGTTGCTGCAAGAAGTATTGCTGCACAAGCATTATCAATCTTTGGTGACCACCAAGACGTAATGGCGGCTAGACAAACTGGATTTGCAATGTTAGCTTCTAACTCAGTTCAAGAAGTTATGGATTTAGCGGGAGTTGCTCATTTAGCAGCAATTAAATCACGTGTTCCATTTATTCATTTCTTTGACGGATTTAGAACGTCTCATGAATCTAATACTATTGAAGTAATTGATTATGAAGTATTCGATAAATTACTTGATCGAGATGCAGTAGCTGAATTTAGAAAATTAGGTCTTTCACCTAATCGTCCTGTAACAAGGGGATCAGCTCAATCTGATGACGTATATTTCCAATCAAGAATTGCGACTGTTCAAAAATACAATGGTGTTGATGATGTTGTAGCAAATTATATGAAAGAAATTTCTAAAGCAACGGGACGTAATTATGCTCCATTTGTATACTATGGTCATCCAGAAGCAACTGATGTAATTATTGCAATGGGTTCAGTTGTAGATACTGCAAAAGAACTAATTCAAAAATTAGTTGAAAATGGAGAAAAAGTAGGTATTTTATCAGTTCATCTTTATCGTCCATTTAGTAAAAAATATTTCATGAAAGCTATGCCTAAAACTGTTGAACGTATTGCAGTATTAGATAGAACTATTGAACCAGGTTCAGTTGGTGAACCACTATACTTAGATGTTAAATCAATTTACTATGAAGAAAAAGTTCAACCAGTAATTATTGGTGGTATTTACGGACTATCTTCTAAAGATACAACTCCAGCATTAATCGCTGCAGTATTTAAAAACTTACGCGGTGAACAAAAGAATCAATTCACAATTGGTATTAAAGATGACGTATCTCATTCATCATTAGATCCAGTTAATGAAGTAGAAGTTACTCATCCTTCAACTAGTGAATTATTATTCTTCGGTTTAGGTTCTGATGGTACAGTTGGAGCAACTAAGAATATTGGTAAGATTATTGGTGATAATACCACTCTTTACTCACAAACATATGCATCATATGACTCTAAGAAAGCTGGCGGCGTTACTAGAATGCATGTTAGATTTAGTCCTGAACCAATTAAATCAACTTACTTAGTAAACGAACCACACTTTATTTCTTGTTCAACAGATACATATTTATTTAAATATGATATGTTAAAAGGTTTAAGAAAAGGCGGAACATTCTTACTTAATACAGCACATACTGGTGCTGAACTTGAAGCGTTTTTACCAAATAAAGTTAAACGTCAACTAGCTGAAAAAGAAGCTAAGTTCTACGTTGTTGACGCTAACAAAGTAGCTTATGAAATTGGATTAGATAGAAGAATTAATACAATTATGCAATCAGCCTTCTTTAAATTAAATGAGCAATTAATGCCATTTGAAAAGGCTAATAAATTAATGAAAGAAGCGGCCCTTGAAACTTATGGTCGTCGTGGTATGGAAGTAGTTGAATTAAACTACAAAGCGATTGACGCAGGCGGAGACTTATTAACTAAAGTTGAGGTTAAACCTGAGTGGAAAGCATTAAAAGATGACGCTCCTAAAAAAGATGATAATCGTCCAGCATTCGTTAAGAATTTAGCTGATATCGTTAATGCAATCGAAGGAGATTCACTACCTGTTTCAGCATTTATGGATTACCAAGATGCTCATATGGAAGCTGGATCTACTGCATATGAAAAGAGAGGCATCGCTAACTTTGTTCCTCAATGGAAATCAGAAACATGTATTCAATGTAATGCCTGTGTGTTCGCATGTCCACATGCAGTTATTAGATCATTTATTGTTGATGAAAACGAACAAAAAGACTTACCAGAATGCTCACTTACTAAACCAGCTCAAGGTAGAGATATGCAAGGAAAATTATTCTCAATTCAAATCTCAACACTTGATTGTACTGGTTGTGGTGTCTGCGTTGAGGTATGTCCAACTAAACCAAATAAATCATTAGAAATGGTACCAATTGGAGATGAATTAGCAGCTGGCAAACAACAACAAGCTGATCATTTCTTCAACAATGTTACTTATAAAGATTTGGGATCAGACAACATGAAAAATGCAATGTTCCGTCAACCATTATTTGAATTTAGTGGTGCATGTGCTGGGTGTGGTGAAACACCATATATTAAGGCAGTAACACAATTATTCGGAGATAGAATGATTATCGCTAACGCAACAGGTTGTACATCGATTTATGGTGGATCATTCCCAGGAACACCATATACAACAAATGAATCTGGACACGGTCCAGCTTGGGCGAATTCATTATTCGAAGATAATGCTGAATTTGGATTTGGTATGAAAGTAGCTTATGATACTATGCGCGCTCGTTTAGAGACTTTAGTAGAAGCTCACTTAAATGAAGTGCCAGCTAAACTAAAAGAATTATTAGTTGACTGGCAAGAAAATAAAAATAATGGCGAACGTACAAGAGAATTATCACCACAAATCGTATTAGAACTTGAAAAAGTTCAAAAACCATTCGCTAAAGAAATGTTAGAACTTAAAGATTATTTCGTGAAAGTTTCGCAATGGATCTTTGGTGGAGACGGATGGGCATATGATATCGGTTACGGTGGAATCGATCACGTTATCGCTAACTATGAAGATGTTAATATTTTAGTATTAGATACTGAAGTTTATTCAAACACTGGTGGTCAAGCTTCTAAAGCTGCTCCAACAGGTTCAATTGCTAAATTTGCTGCAACAGGTAAAGCAACTAAGAAGAAAGACTTAGCGGCAATCGCAATGAGTTATGGTCACGTATATGTAGCTCAAATTTCTCACGGTTCATCACCTGCTCAAGTAATTAGAGCGTTAAAAGAAGCAGAAAGCTACCCAGGACCATCATTAATTCTAGCTTATTCACCATGTATTGAACACGGTATTAAAGGTGGATTAACTAATTCGGCAACTCAAGCTAAATTAGCCACTGATTGCGGATATTGGCCAACATTCCGCTATGATCCGAGATTAGAAGCTGAAGGAAAAAATCCATTTAAGATTGATGCCCCAAGAAGACCTAAATGGGATTTATATCACGATCATTTAATGACTGAAAATCGTTATGCTCAATTAGTAAATATCAACCCAGAAAACGCAGAAGCATTACTAGAACAAAACCTAGCAGATGCTAAACGTCGTTGGGCAATGTATAAACGCTATGAAGCAATGGATTATTCATTAGAAGAAGATAAGTAATTAAAACTTTAATATTCATACTCGTGTAGCACATTTTAGTGTTACACGAGTATAATTTAATACCAAAGTAACATCTCAATTTTAGGAGGTTGCTTTGCTGCGGAAGTGAGCATTGCTCACTTTTTATTTTATATAAATACAATCGCATAACTAAAAGATTTTAGAATTATATAGGAGGTTATAAAATGTTAAAAGTTGGAGATAAAGTTAAAGATTTTACACTACTAGATTTTAATGGAAAATCTCATACATTAAGTAATCATTTGGGTAAGAAAGTTGTAGTGTATTTTTACCCAAAAGATAACACGCCTGGATGTACTAAACAAGCTTGTGATTTTAGAGATAATTTTCATGAAATTAAAAGTAAAAATGTAGTGTTAATTGGAATTAGTCCAGACGGTAAGTGCCAAGTTTCATATCTTTATGAAAATGACAAACCAGTAGAAGTACAAACAATAGTAGTATCTGCTCAAACTAAATGTTCAATTGATCCGATTCTTTTAGAAAGAATCATAAAGGATGATTTATTAAAACCTTTAATTGGAAGCCTAGATGGTATAAATATTTTAGTTAATCCAACTGGTGAATTCTCAATTGGTGGACCTGATGCAGATGCAGGACTTACTGGTAGAAAGATTATCGTTGATACTTATGGTGGCTTCTCACATCATGGTGGTGGTGCTTTTTCTGGTAAGGATACATCTAAGGTAGATAGAAGTGCTGCTTATTATGCAAGATATGCAGCTAAGAGTTTTGTTGATGCAGGACTTGCTGATAGATGTGAAATTGGTGTTGCGTATTCAATTGGAGTAGCAGAGCCTGTATCTTTATACATTGATACTTTTGGTACAGGAAAGTTAAGCGATGAGGATTTATTATATTTATTAAAAGTTTACTTTGATTTCACACCTTCAAACATTAGAAAAGAACTTGAACTAGATAAAGTAAAGTTTTCATCACTATCAGCCTTTGGTCATGTTGGAAGAGATGACTTAAATGTTAAATGGGAAGATACCAAATCAAAAGCAAATGAACTAAAAGAAGCCTATGGCAAAGCCAAAAGAACTGCACAGGTTTTATAAATCGAAGGCTTGGCAACTTGCATGAACTATAAAAATAAACGCCACACAAGGCAAGTGTGAGCGCTGTGGTGGCGTAGGTGAAATGGTATTAACATTTCTAGCATCATTTGCCCAAGAAGAATCTAGAAGTGTATCAGAGAATATGAAGTGGCGGATCAAAAAGGATTTTGAACAAGGTTTGATTTGGGGAGGGAATGCTTGTTTAGGGTATAGGTTGGTCAATCAAAAACTCCAACTTGTAGAAGATGAAGCAAGCATCGTTCAATTGATTTATGAACTCTATTTTGAAGGTTATAGTGATAATACTATTGCTAAGATACTAAATGATAAAGAGATTAAACCTCATAAAGCCAAGTTATAAACACCTTTTTTTACTTTAAAATTTACTAACATAGCTCAACCAATTATAGAATTATTACGGATAATGACCTAGTTTCGTACCAATGTTATCAAGATATTGAACAAGTTACTCGAAAAGAGCAACAGATTATTATATAGATGATGTTGATAGAATAGTTTTGCCAATGTTTAGTAAACAAGAGGTTCACTAAGTTGTAAACCACTTTGTAAACAAATTTGTTAACACATTGTAAACTAAATTATAGAGGTGATTTAGATGAACTTATTTGATAATTTTTTAAATATTTGTAGTGAGTTAGAACGCTATCCAACAGAATCTAAATTAATTTATAAGTATGGATTTTCAAAAGTAGAAGTGGAAGAAATAAATCAACTAAAAATCAAACATAAAGATTTTGTAAAACTACCATTGGTAAGTGAGGGAAACATACCACTTATTTACTATAATACCCCAAAAATTACGAATGCTTTTTTGGGTAGTCAGGATCTAATTAGAAACTCTTCAATGAATCACTTTGCTAATTATAGAGATTGAGAACTAATCAACGGATTTATTTTTTCAAAAATTCAATCATCACTAGCAATCGAAGGTGTTAGAAGTACTAGAGCGCATATAGAAAAAATTAATGATTCAAATTATGATGACTTATCAAAAGTTAATAATATTATTATTAAAAATACGTTGTTGGGATATGATTATGTAAAAAGAAATGATATTACAGAAGAAAACATATATGAGTTATACAAAATTCTTTCTAAAAACAGTCTTGAAGAAAATGAAAAGCTAAAATCTAATAACTATTATCGTCATGATGATGTCAATATAGTAAATTCAGTCCGAATAGTCGTTGACCGTGGCGTTGATCATGCTCTCATACCTAAACTAATTAAGGATTTAATTGATTATATCCATAAAGATAAAACTTATGAAGAACATTTAATCGCTTCTCATGTAATTCATTACTACTTAGTCTTTCTTCATCCATATTTTGATTTTAACGGCAGAATGGCAAGAGTTTTATCATTTTGGTATAACTATAAGTATGTTCGCACGTTAAGTTTACTTTTAGTGAGCGAAGCTATTAATAATAACGTCTATAAAAATGGATATTATAATGCTATTGCAAATTCTAAACAAATGGAAAACGATATTACATATTTTTTAGAATTTATGGGTAGTATTATTTTAAAATATTCAAAAGTCTACATCAACTTTTATAGTATTTTAGAAAAATTAAAAGGCGCGGAGTTTTTTTAAATAGATCTACTGAACTTGTTTTAAAAAATGTCCTTTCACTTCCACGTTTAAATGATGAATACTTTGATTAGCGTGATTATAGAAATTTTACTAATGATGAATTTACTAAACAATATTATTTTAAATTGTTAAATGAGTTAGAAGAATTAAACATTCTAGTAACAAAAGAACATAAGAATGCTAAACTTTTTAAACTTAACACTAAAGAGTGGGATTTAATGTAGATTATTTAATTAATAATGTTTAAGGTTTTGAGTTTGTAAAAACTTTTGATTAAAGAGAATTAAGTGTTGGTGAATTACATTAAAAAACTTTTAAAAATATAATACTAGGGATACTAACTAATTAATTATTATTGTAATAGACTGAAAATAAAAAAGAGCTTGTAGATTTTCTCTATAAGCTCTTTAAAATATATAATAGATAAGTGAAATTAAAATAAATATTATACCATTAATCCATAATGTGATGTATATAGCTGCTGGTGTCTTTTTTTTATCAACTACAGTTTCATAATAACTTTTGCTCATTCTTCTACCAATTAAACTTTTTAAGAAGTACTGAGTTCCATAAATTAATATGTCAAATAGACCTTCATTGTTAATAAATAATAACCAACCGAAAGCTACTAATAAAAAGCCGCTAACTAGAATCCCATTAGTCCAGCCCAATAGATCGCTCCTATTTTGATAGAGCAACAGAAGAAGAACTAAGATAATTCCTGCCGCCCATTCTATTAATGTATATTTAACCCACTTGTTTTTTAAAAACTTTTTCACAAAATCACCCTAAACATTATATTTTACTACTATGTAGTATATCATTAAATGAAATTTTAGATGAAAAAAAGCTGAAGAAAAGGGGTGAAACAACATTTGTAAACGTTTTCATCGACAAATTTGAACAATTTCCGCGCATTTGCTTGACTCTGGACTCTGTTTTGAGTAAAATTATACCAATAACAATTTGTTAGGAAAGGGAGAGAAAATTTATGAAAAAGATATTGTCAATTATGTTAGTTGCTGTAACAGCACTATTATTAGTGGCTTGTGGTCAAAACAATGATAAAAAACTACAAGAAGCAGCAAATTTATTAGCAGTACCAAGTGAGGTAGTAGCAGACTTTACAGTTGATGCAAAGGCTGGCGAAGCTACTGTTGCTTGGGAATCAAAAAACACTGATGTTTTAACCGTTGGTGCAACAGCAAATAATAAAGTAACTATTAACGTTACATCACCAGAGGAAGACACAGAAGTTGAATTAGAAGCTACATTAACAATTGATGGAGATAAATTAGTTAAGAAATTTACTGTTAATGTATTAAAAGTAGACACAGAAGAACCTGTTATTCAAGGTACAAAAGCTGAATGGGCATTAGAGTTAAACGCTGATAAACCAAATTGGTTAGAAGGTGTAACGGCTGTTGATAACC
>DUQW01000078.1 GCA_012837585.1 Acholeplasmataceae bacterium | reverse complement strand
AGTAGTTTCAAAGTAATTATTATAAATGCCCATGCATTTATTTTCTTTGTTTGAATATAAGTTAAAATTAGTACCAGTTCCGACTTTTTCGTATACTTGTTCCTTGATGTTTAAAAGTCCATCACATTTTTCAACTAAATTATACTTTGATTGATCTTTCGAGACATTGTCTTCCACAAAACTAGCCTTAAAATACTTTAAACTAGCTTTATGTTTTTCACCAAAATATTCACCATCTATTTTTTCTCCAGTAATAACTGTTTTCAATCTTGGATAACAAACATTATGCATTATATTATTTTCATTATTTGTACAGAGTATAAACTTTCTATTCCCTTCATCTTCTTTATTTAATTCTAATACAGCATGACCAGTGGTACCTGAACCTGCGAAAAAATCCATTATTATTGCATTAGAGTTAGCTGCTGCACCAATTATTAATTTCATTAAGTTTAAATGTTTTGGGTTATTAAATTTCTTCCCATTTAATAATTTATTTAACATTTCTGTATTCCATTGACCATCAAATAGTCCTAATGAAGTTTTAATCGGAATATTTGGGTTTGTCATCTCATTATAATATTCCTTAATTCTAACTTGTCCCGTTTTATTTTTAGGAAATATTATGCGGCCTTCTTCAATATATCGTTTCATTGTGTCTTCTGAACATGCCCAGGTATCAACAAAAGTATTACCAGTTGATGGGTCAACCACTTCATATGTTTTATCACTAACTGTACTTTTTATGTTAGTGTTTCTCCACAATCCTCTTGGATCGTTATCGGGATTTGACCACCCAGTTTTACTTCTAGGAATACCGACGAAAGAGAACTTATCATTATCTTTTGCATAGCAAAGTATATACTCATGAACACTAGCAACCATATTTTTGGGCGGAACACCTTTAGGTGCACTTTTTTTATCATACACAAACACTTCAACAAAATTCTTCTCACCAAAGACTGAATCACATAACAATTTTAATTGAGCAAATTCATGTTCATCTATACTAATTAAAATTGCACCACTTTCTTTCAATAAGTTTCTTGCTAATATAAGTCTTTTTTCCATAAAATTAAGCCAAGTTGTATGGAAATAACCGTCATCTTTTGACATAAATCTATCTTTATATACAAAATCTTTATTTCCGGTGTTATATGGGGGGTCTATATATATTAAGTCAACTAATCCCGTTTGGGAATCAACCATATTAAGTGCTGATAAAACATGAAAGTTATCTCCCTCAACTAATATATGGTCAATACCTTCCTGATTTATATCTAATATACTTTCTCTTTCTAATATTGGAATCTTTACTTTACATTCTTCAACTATATCTTCAGGTGTTGCTTTTCTATCAAAATATAACCCATACTTTTCATTATTCAGTTGCTTTCTTAACTCCTCAATATAATTAATTAATTCTTCCTTAGTAAGACTGTCTAATTTCTTATCCACTTATATCAATTCTCCTCTAACTAACATTTTTATCAATTTTTCTTGGTACAAAGGTACACCTTTATATCTGCTTACATTTTAACCTAAATTATATAAAAATTCCACTCATTCAACGATTAAAAATAATTTTCAGGCTTTATTTGAAAAAATAAATTATTTTAACAATCTTTTCCAAAATCCATAAATGCGTGGCTTTATGACCGACAGTTGATTCTTACAACTGTCTTTTTTCATAAAAATGAGGAGTATAATACTTTAAAAAGGAGTTGTTTTTATGAAATATGGATATGTTAGGGTTTCAACTGTTACACAAAATATTGATAGACAAATGGATGAAATGTATAAACATGGTTTAAGTGATAATGAAATTTT
>DUQW01000077.1 GCA_012837585.1 Acholeplasmataceae bacterium | reverse complement strand
TATCATAATTAAATTATTTAGCCATGAATTTTTCGATATCTTTTATTTCCTTAATAATATCTTTTGATAAGTTAATGGCTCCGTCTTCGGTAATTAAGACATCATCTTCAATCCTGATTCCAATATTTTCTTCTGCGATGTATAAACCTGGTTCAACAGTTACAACCATTCCTGGTTGAAGTGCTACTTCGTAATTACCAACATCGTGAACATCAAGTCCTAAGAAATGGCCGATTGAGTGATAATAATATTTTCGGTATTCCTCATCTGATTTAATTAACCCTAATTTATATAAACCTTCAATTAAGATTTTAGTAGCAAACTCGTTAAACTCTTTCCAAGTTACTCCTGGTTTTAACATTTTAATTGTCTCTTTATTCGCTTTTAGGACAACTTCATATACTTCTTTTTGTCTCGCACTAAATTTACCACTTACTGGATAAGTTCTAGAAATATCAGATGCATAGTGATCGTGATAAACTCCTAAGTCAAATAGCATTAAATCATTTTCTCCTAATTTTTGGTTATTATCTACGTAGTGAAGAACGGTTGCATTTTTACCACTTGCAGCAATAGTTTTAAATGATTCTGTTTTATTTTCTAAGTTGAGCATATGTAAGTAGTGAGCTACCATTTCATATTCATAACGGCCAGCTTCTAAATGTTTCATTACGTTATTTAAGCCGGTATTAGTTGTTTTAATGGCCTCTTTTATCGCTTTAATTTCTAAGTCATCTTTAATCATTCTTAATATGGCTAAATCCATATGAACATTACCGACTTGTAAGTAAGGATGAATATCTTTAATTTTTGCTAAAAACTTATAAGCGGTTGAATTAAGATTAGATGCTTCTAAATCTAAATTTAGTTTACTAAGTTTACCATAAACGTTAGCTCTTGAGCTTGAAGTAACACTTTGAATGAACCATTCAAGTGTTTCAATATTTCTAACTTCATCAACCTTAGAAATTTCTTTAACTCTTTCAGGTGATAATAATTCACCATCCCATAAAGCACGTTCTGGTGTTCTAAATTCTTTGAAAATAAATGATCTTTGAGTGTTTTTACCTTTAATTAAGACTAATGCCATATTAGGTTCATCAAGAAGGGTTAAGTAATAAAAGTTGTTGTTTACAAAGAAATCGTAGTGTTGATCAGCAGTTTTAACTAAAGACGTGCCTGAAAAAAGTATAGTTATACTTTGGTCTTCTAGTCTTTCAATTAGTTTTTGTCTTCTTAATACAAGCAAGTAAAGTCATCTCCTTAAATTTTGTTAGTAAACATTAAAACTTCTCTAACAACTTTATTTAATACTTCTTCAGCTTCGTGTTGTGATTTTTCAACAACGCTAAAGTAAATCTTTAATTTAGGCTCAGTTCCTGATGGTCTAAAGATTACCCACATGTTATTGTCAAAATAGAACTTTAATACGTTTGATTTATACATATCAAGTGCTTCAGTTTTACCGCCAGGGTAATATACTTTAGATTCTTTATAGTCTTCATATTTAACTAGTTTATAATCTTCTAATGTAATTCCATTAGCTCTAACATAATCCATAATTTCTAAAATTTTCTTAGATCCATCTAAACCAGTTAAAACTAAGTTGTGTGTATATTCTAAGTAATATCCGTATTTTTCATAGATTTCATGTAAGTAATCGATAAAAGTCATACCTTTATCTTTTAACCATGATGCAATTTCTGCATACATTAAGGTTTGTTGAACACCATCTTTATCTCTAACGAAGTCTTCAATTACTGATCCGATTGCTTCTTCGCATCCAAATTGGAATTTATGTTTGCCTTCAATTAATAGTGCTTGTTCACCGATAAATTTAAATCCAGTTAAAACTCTTTTTGAATTTTGACCAAATGATTTACCAATCTCACCAATTAAATCTGAAGTAACGATTGTTGAGTAAACATAACCGTCTTTTTCTAATTTTTTATTAGCTTTTCTTTGAGATAATAAATAATAAACTGTTAGTGCTGCACCTTGGTTACCATTTAATAAAATATAATTATTATCAACTCTTACTGAAATACCAGTTCTATCTGAATCTGGGTCAGTTAAAATAATCGCGTCACAATCATGTTTTAAGGCAACTTCAGCCATACCTTCCCAAGCTTCTGGCATTTCTGGGTTAGCATTTTTAGTATTAGAAAAATCTGGGTCAACAAATGAATGTGGGTTATAAACTAAAACGTTATATCCCATTTCTTCTAAAAGGCGTGGAACAACTGTTAGTCCAGTACCATGTAGTGGTGAGTATAAAATATTAGCTGATTTAGAAGTTTCGTTAATTTGAATTTGTTTAACTCTTTCAAAGTAAGCCGCTTCAACTTCTTCTAATACTGGCTCGATTAATTTAGAATCTTTAGCTGTTTCAATGTTAAACATATCTTTAACTTTATTAACTTCAGCAATACATAGATCTGATTCTTTTAAATCAAGTTGTGATCCAGATGCATTATATACTTTATAACCGTTATACTCTTTTGGGTTGTGTGATGCAGTTAACATAACACCACCAGCACATCCGTAATATCTAATTGCAAATGATAGCATTGGAGTTGGTCTTAATTCTTTAAATAAATATACTTTAAATCCTTGGTGTGCAAACACTTCAGCAACTTCTCTTGCAAATTCTTTAGAAAAATGACGGTTATCGTGAGCAATCACGATTCCTTTTTTCTTATTTTTTGGATCTAACGCTAAGTAATTAGCGAAACCTAGTGAAGTTTTTCTAACAGTAAATACGTTCATTCGGTTAGTTCCGGCACCAATGATTCCCCTTAATCCACCTGTACCAAATTCTAAGTCTTTAATGAATGCTTCTTGCATTTTTTCTTCATCCATTAATAAAAGTTCTTCTTTTAAATAATCTGGCATCTTAGGTTCGTTTACCCACACATCATACTTTTCTCTGATAGTCATATAATTATCCCTTCCTTTTTTAGTCTTCTATTTTAGTATAACATAAAATATGTTATAAAACTTTATTGTTTCTGATTCAAATAGTAAATATTTAGTAAGCCTTCTAAAACTAAATTAGGTCTAACTTCCATTTTTAAATCTACTAGTGGTTGAATTA
>DUQW01000076.1 GCA_012837585.1 Acholeplasmataceae bacterium | reverse complement strand
AGTAAGTTAATTTTGAACAAGTTTTTAAATTATTAGTAATTGCAATTGTTGGAACCGCTGGTCTAAATTTACATAAGCGTTTTGGAGTACCACCAGTTTCAGTGAAAGCAAAGATTGCTTTTACATCCGGTAACATTAAAGCAATTTGAGATGCTGTTGAACCAATAGCATCGTTTACTGTAGCTTGACTTGATTTAATAGCTTTATCTAAAACTGTATCATAATCAATTGTTGCTTCAATTGCTTTAGCAATAATATCCATTGTTTGAACTGATTCAACTGGATAAGCACCAGACGCAGTTTCACCAGATAACATAATTGCATCACTACCGTCTAAAATAGCGTTAGCTACGTCACTTGCTTCTGCTCTAGTTGGTCTTGGGTTACCAGTCATTGATTCTAACATGTGTGTTGCTGTAATAACAGGCTTACCACGTTCGTTAGCTTTTTTGATCATATTTTTTTGGTATAAAGGAACTAACTGAAGTGATACTTCTACTCCTAAGTCTCCTCTAGCAACCATGATACCGTCACTTACATCTAAGATTTCATCTAAGTTGTCAACTGCACCTTGAGATTCAATTTTAGAAATAATTTCGATATTTCCGCCATCTAGGTATTTTAAAATACTCTTAATTGAGTTAACATCATCTTTGGATCTAACAAAAGATAGAGCAATCATATCAACTTCTGCTTTAACAGCAAATGCGATATCTTCTGCATCTTTTTTACTAATAAAAGGAATACTAATATGAACTCCTGGAGTATTAATTCCTTTACGGTTACTAATAGTACCTGGATTTTTTACTTCTACTAATAAATGATCTGGTTGTTTATCAAGTACATTTAATCTAATTTTACCGTCATCAACTAAAATAGCATCATTTACAGTAATATCTTTAAATAACTCTGGAGTTGGAATATGGAACCCTTCTTTATTACCTAACATAGGTTCTTTAAAAATTTTTATTTTATCTCCTTCTTTATATGAGCATTTTCCATTTTCAAATTCACCAGTTCTAATTTCTGGTCCTTTTGTGTCAAGCAGAATTCCAACATAGCGGCCAAGTTTTTTACTTACCTCTCTAATTGTTTTAATTCTATTCATGTGTTCTTCATGTGAACCATGAGAAAAGTTTAATCTAGCAACATTCATTCCAGCTAATATTAATCTTTCAATCATTTTTGGTGATTCAGTTGCTGGACCAATTGTACATACGATTTTTGTTTTACGAATCATTATTTACACCCCTTTAATATGCGAAATACCATATTAATAATATCATATTTACATATTAATAACAATTATTAACATATTAAATACCGGTATTATTTTTACAATTTTAATCTCTTTTTATAGTATAATAACTTTGGAGAGTAAATAATGGGAAAATTAACAAAAGAAATTAAAATTAAAGATATTATTATCGGTGGTAATAATCCAGTAATAATTCAGTCAATGACTACAACTAAAACCAAAGACATAATTTCTACAGTCAATCAAATTAAAATGTTAGAAAAAGCGGGTTGTGAGTTAGTCAGAGTGGCTGTTTTAGGTATGGATGATGCTAAAGCTATCGGTAAAATTAAAAAAGAAATTAGTATCCCGTTAGTTGCTGATATCCATTTTGATTACAAATTAGCTCTTGAATCAATAGAGCAAGGCGTTGATAAAATTAGGATTAACCCAGGCAATATTAATAATTTCGAACATGTTAAATTAATTGTTGATGCTTGTAACTTAAAAAATATTCCTATAAGAATTGGAATTAACTCTGGCTCTCTTCCTAATAACATGGAACCAACCCCAATAAATTTAATAGAATTTATGAAACGTGAAGTTAAAATATTAGAAGATTTAGGATTTTATAATATTGTTTTATCACTTAAAACAACCGATGTTATCTCAAATATTGAAACTTATCGTTTAGCTAGTAAAACTTTTCGTTACCCGCTTCATTTAGGAGTAACTGAAGCCGGTACATTAATTGGGGGAACAGTTAAATCATCACTAGCTTTAGGTATTTTATTAAATGAAGGAATCGGTGATACAATTAGAGTATCACTTACTGAAGATCCAAATTTAGAAATTAGAGTTGCAAGAGAAGTCTTAAATAATTTAAAATTAAGAAACGATATGTCAACACTAATTTCTTGCCCGACATGTGGCCGGATTGAATATGATATGATGCCTGTTGCCAAAGAGATAGATAAGTTCCTACAAACTATCCGCAAACCAATTAAAGTTGCAGTAATGGGTTGTGTTGTAAACGGGCCTGGTGAAGCGAAAGATGCTGATATTGGCATTACTGGAAATAAAGATGTGGTTTTAATCTTTTCAAAAGGAAAAATAATAAAAAAAGTTCATCCAAGCGAAGCTTTAGATGAACTTAAAAAATTAATTTTAGAATTTTAAGCTCAATTATATTTGAGCTTTTTTATTGGTTTTTTTTTAATGAATTTACTGAGTATGAAATCTAGTAATATCACAATTACCACAAGTATAATCGTCCACGCAAATACTAAATCCATTGAAAGCCATGATTTAGCTTGATTTAATTCATAACCAATAGAGTTAGGAGTATTTGCCACAAACTCAGTCATTACTTTTACTTTTAATCCAATTCCTATTGATTGCAAGAGTGATGAAATAATACCAGGTCTAATTATTGGTATATATATATTAAATATTACTGAGAGATTAGTATTATTACTAATCATTTTTACTTCATCATTAATATCATCATCTATTGAGATAATACTTGCATATAATCCTTCATACATAATTGGTATTACTACCATTGATGTAAGGATATATGGAATAATTGCTTGACTAAATTGAACTAAAAAGAAAATAATTACAGCTGGTACCGGTAGAATCTTAAATAAAGACATTAATGGCTGAATAAAGTTTTTAAATCCTTCGAATTTAAACGAAACCAAAGAAAGAATAAGTGATATTACAAACCCAATAACTACTACTAAGAATAATCCACCTATTGAATTTAGTAAGACTAAATATGTTTTAGATTTACTTAGTAAATTAAATAAAGATTGAAATGTAGTAGGTATCGTTGGTAATATAATTTCTTCTTTAATCACTTCAGATAGAATAATCCATATTATAAATATAAATAGGATACCTGCATATGTAAATATTTGTCTTTTATATTTTTTCATTAATAATAAAATCCTTCGTTAGGAACTTCTCCTCCAATTAAATTTGGGTTTTTAGAATTTAAAAAGTTAATAAATGCTAAAAAATCAGTTTTAGCATTTTTACTTGAAACAAATAATAAATTCATTCTTGAAATAGCGTTAGCTAATAACTCTGGTGTAAATGCTTGAAGTGATTCAAATTTAGGAACAATTAAATTAGCGTATAAAGTTGGATCATTATTCATATTATCGACATTTTCTTCAATTTTAGATAAAAAATTTACAACTCCAACCTTATCAGTTGAATTAGGATTTACAAATACTCCAAACTGCGCTACTTTAGGTAGTCCTTCGGCTTTTGATAAATCAAATATGTGCAATGTTTCATCTTTCGATGATGATATTAAACGTTCTAAAATTGGTTCAGAAATTAATGCATAATCGTATTGTTTAGTTTTAAAAGGTCCTACTACATCAGTAACTGACGCTAAGAAGTTTAAGTTTGTATTAACGCTTCCTAATGCAGTTTTAAGGATGATGCCTGGAGTGGCATTTTCTCCAAATGCCACTACCTTTTTATCCGCTAATTCATTAAGTGAATTAATTTTGGTGCGGGAAACAATATATAAATTCCCCCAGCCAATAATTGAGTGAAGTTTGTAATTTGAAGCACCAGCAATATATAACTTAGTGCCTACAATAATTGGAGCGATAATAATATCGCGCTCTTGTTTTTTAAATTCGGCAGGGAATAAATCTGGTCCGGCAACGATTTGATAATCACTATCTTCTAAAATTTCAACAACTGAAATTAGTGGTGATCCGCCAGGTAGGATTACCGTTGGTTTTTCAGTGTTTTTTTGGCAACCAAAAAAACTTAAAGTGAAGATAGCAATTATAACAATTAAAATTTTTTTCAAAGCTTATATGTCTCTTTCTTTGAATAGGTAGTGTGAAGTAGTTTATGAGCTAGATCACTTCCTGGCTTACCTAAAAATTCTTCATATAATTTTATCACGTGTGGATTTTCATGACTTCTTCTTAATTGGTGTTCTTGGT
>DUQW01000010.1 GCA_012837585.1 Acholeplasmataceae bacterium | reverse complement strand
TTGTATAAAGATTAACCATATCTTGCCTATAATTATTTAAGTAATCTATTATATCGCGGCTTCTAGTATTGTGTAGTGAGCCACTAAGTTCAGGGCTTTTTTCTCTTTCGTCATTCATAAAATCAATACCTAAAACCTTCAATTTTTCTTCATTTTTAGTTCAAATCCGATTGGCACATTGATTAATAACTATATCCCGTTTTAAAACTCTTTATAATTTATTGAGTCTCAATTTGCTAACACACTATTTTACCTTGATCTCGTATCTAATTTACTAAACTTCTTTCTTAGTACTTCATGATAAATTAGTGTTGGAATTATAATAATCATTACCACTGAAATTAAGTATAGATTCCAATCATCAAAAGTAATTAATGTTAGAATATATGCGATTAAGGTTGTTATACTACCAATATAACTACTAAAAGTATTCACATTCTTCCAAGCAATTTCATTTGTTAAAGTGAAATTTGTTCTAACACCTAATATTACGTTTCTTGTTTTATTAATTTTTGGATGTGAAAATAACATGACAACAAATATGAGCGCTAATGTTAGTCCAGTTATTGTTGGTATAATCCTAACATTTGATGTATATCTAAATCCAAGATAAATAGTAAAAAATAGTATAACGATTTGTAGTAATAGCATCCAAATTTGATAACCAAACGAAGCTTTCTTATACTCTACTATTTTACTCAGTCCGTAATAAAAATAAATACTAAATGATAAAAAGATTAGTGTAATACCTGGAATAACTAAGTATTCAACCTTCTTTCCATATCTTGTAATATTACCAAGAAAATCATAATGTGCTGGAATGATATCATCCATGCCTCTAAATAAAATCATTCCACTTAATATACTAACTATCACTACAAAAATATTAAGTAAAAACATAACTCTGTTTTTATTTCTAAATTTATCCTCAACATATGTAGTTGTTGACTTATCATCGATAAGTTCAATTAGTTCAACATTAAATATAGAGGCTAATTCTTTTAATGTATCTAAACTTGGAACGGTTACTTCTTGTTCCCATTTAGAAATAGTTTGTCTAGAAACATGTAATTTTGATGCTAGTTCTTCTTGTGTTAACTTATTTTTAATTCTTAGTTTCTTTATTTTTTCACTTAACTTCATCTACAACCCCTCCTACCATCATTATATATGATATAAATTGTATTAACAGAACTTTTATCGCACTTTTTAAGTGCGCTTCCTTTATAGAACTAAAATATGATGGTACAGGAAAATATCCCAAAATAAGATCGTCTTGTTTTACTTGATAATACTCAAACGTATTGTCCAGTTCAACTTCTCCGTCGTATAAACAGATATGTCTTGATATTTGATTTTGATAATATCAATCATATCTTGAACCTAAATGTCTAAGCTGTTAGGATTTAGTAAAAATTCTATTATCCCAATAACTAATATGCCTTCTTCTGTTATCCAAGGTAATATTTCATCCTTGACGATAATAACTTTTTTAAAACTATCATCAATATTAACAAAAGGTCTAATTTCTTGAATTGTTTTTTCTCTTGTATCTAAATTAAGAGCTACTTGCACATAGTATCTTTTATGATGTTGGTTACAAACAAAATCAACCTCAAGTTGTTTTCTAGTATCTTTTTCTCTGATTTCAACAATCCCAACATCAATATTATATCCTCTCCTTACGAGTTCTAAATAGACAATATTTTCCATGATGTGATTTTCTTCTTGTTGTCTAAAATTTAGGATGGCATTCCTTAAACCAATATCTGTAAAATAATATTTATTAAGTGATTCAATATACTGTTTACCTTTAACGTCATATCTGTCCACTTTTTCAATTAAAAATGAATCTTCTAAATATCCTAGATATGAGATAACAGTATTAATTGATAATTCCTTATTACCCTTACTTTTATATGTGTTGGTAAGTTTTCTTGCGCTCGTTAATGATCCTATCGAAGATGCAACAATCTTTGTTAAAGACGTCAATACATCATTTCTCTCAACATTGTTTCTTTCGATAATGTCTTTAAAATATGTTAATTCAAATAAGTTCTTTAAATAATTTGATTTTTCCTGGTCATTTTTAAGTGATATAAGTAACGGCATACCTCCATATCTAATATATTGTTGATACGCTTCATTTTTATTTAGTTTTTGTGTCTCATAAAACTCTTTGAATGATAGTGGGTAAATTCTAACTTGATGACTTCTACCTCTAAATTCAGTAATAATATCTGAAGATAGAAATCTTGAGTTACTCCCCGTAACATATATATCAACATTGTTCATGTTTAAATACCCATTAAGCAATGATTCAAAGTTTGAAACCAATTGAATTTCATCAAGAATAATATAATACATATTACTATCAATTATTCTACTCCTAATATATTCATCTAAAAGGTAAGGATCATGATACTTGTGATTTCTAAGTTGATCTAAGTCAACCTTTATAATATGATTTTCATCAACACCAGATTCTTTTAGATGATTAGTAAAAAGTGGGTCTAATAAATATGATTTTCCACTTCTTCTAACGCCGGTGATAACTTTGATTAAATTGATATGTTTGCTTTCAATTAACTTGTTTAGATATTCATTTCTATTTATAATCATATAAACCCCTCCGTTGAACACTTTTGCCATTTACGGCACTTTCGTTCACTTATATAATATAATATTTTTATCTATTAATCAAGACCAAAATGAACACTTTTGCCGTTTATGGCTTTTTTGTTCACTATACCTTCTAGGGACTTTTAATGTAATTTTATTATAGGAGTTAATTATCTTGTAAACACAAAATATTCTATTAATTGTTAAGTCAATAGATCGTTTAGGGCGTGATTATAAAATGATTATTGAAGAATGGCATCATATTACAAAAGTAATTGAAGCAGATATATTAGTAATTGATATGCCACTACTTGTTACTAGAAATGATGCTACTAATTTAGTGGGAATGTTTATTAGTGATATTGTTTTACAAATATTATCCTTTGTTGCTGAAACAGAAAGAGAAAATATTAAGAAAAGACAAGCTGAAGGAATAAGACTTGCAAAAGAAAGAGGCGTCCACATGGGACGCCCTAGATATGTCTTACCAGATAATTTTAATGAAGTCGCTAATTCATATATAAATAGAGAAATAACATCAAATGAAGC